>NZ_JBVYOL010000032.1:0-80386 GCF_056120505.1 Paenibacillus sp. sgz302164
TGCCGTGGATGAGATTGCCGTGCCGTGGATGAGATTGCCGTGCCGTGGATGAGATTGCCGTGCCGTGGATGAGATTGCCGTGCCGTGGATGAGATTGCCGTGCCGGTGGAGGAGATTGCTGTGTCGGTGGAGGAGATTGCTGTGTCGGTGGAGGAGATTGCTGTGTCGGTGGAGGAGATTGCCGTGTCGGTGGAGGAGATTGCCGTGTCGGTGGAGGAGATTGCCGTGCCGTGGAGGAGATTGCTGTGGCGTGTCGGGGATGCGGCGGCGAGGAGTTGGGGGACGATGGAGGCGGAATATGCCGGAGCCGGAGCATCTATCCGCCCAGTTGCGCGAGGAAAACCTGCAAAAGTGCAGGCTTTTGCCCATTGATATGCTGGCAGAGAAATATTCCTGCAAAAGTGCAGGCTTTTCACCGCACACATGGGCCTAGGATCATTTTCATCGAAAATTCCTGCACATTTGCAGGCTTTTTGCCAAAATGGACTATTTTTTCGGTAAAAGCCTGCACATTTGCAGGTTTTTCGCGAATCGGCCTGTCCAGCTGCCTTATGGCCACCCGCCGTGCAGCGGCGCAACCCGCGCTGGAAGAGGCGCGCGTTGGGAAAGAACGACTGCAGTCCCCAACAAAGGCGTCGTCAATTTCTCGAACGTCTGAAAAATGCGGCTTCTTACTCTCTAGTACTCTTGCAGCGAACAAACATTCCTCTAAATCTGCAGTAATTTCTCTTAAATTCGAGGCCCCGCCAGTCCTAGCATGCATGATCGGATATGCAGCACAAATAAAGCGGGTGGAATGAAATAGGAGGATGGAGCGGGCGATATCGGAATCATCCACATTAAAGGTCGGTTTTCTCAATTGTTCGGCGCTTTCATTTTGACTATTCTGAAAGGAAGATGCGCTGTTCGCAGCCGTCATGCGCGCGGCAATCTTGTAAGCGATTACGATATGAAAAATATTGGGGGCTGCATTTATGAATGAACCGGTGGGCGTAGAGCCGGATTGGTCGAATCTGCATGTGCTGGAAAAAAACGCGGAGCCTCCGCGGGCGCCGCTTATTCCTTATGCCAGCCCGGACGGCGCGATGAAAGGCGACCGGGCGTCGTCGCCGTATTACCAATTGCTGGGCGGCAATTGGTCGTTTATGTATGCGGAGTCGCCGCTTTCGGCTCCGGCTGATTTTATGAACCCGGAATATGAGGCGGCCGACTGGCCGCAAATTCCGGTTCCGTCCAATTGGCAGCTGCACGGGTATGGAATACCCCAGTACAGCAGCTGCCCATATCCTTTTCCGATCGACCCGCCGCTTGTGCCGAAACAGAATCCGACGGGATGCTACCGGACGGTTTTTACGGTGGATGCATCTTGGGAGGATAAGGGGCTTCGGCTTGTTTTTGAGGGCGTCGATTCGGCTTTTCATGTGTGGGTGAACGGTCGGTTGGCGGGGTACAGTCAAGGCAGCCACATGCATGCCGAATTCGATATCACTTCATTGGTGCATGCCGGGAGCAACGTGCTGGCGGTTCGCGTATATCAATGGTCGGACGGGAGTTATTTGGAAAGTCAGGACAAATGGCGGCTCAGCGGTATTTTTCGGGATGTGTATGTGCTTGCTTTGACCGGCGTTCACATCAGGGACGTATTCGTTCGAACGATGTTTGAAAACGGCTATGGCGAGGCTCGGCTGGATGTTCGCATTCAGGCCGCCCGATTGCCGGGATGCGAGGCGGAGTACCGTATAACGGCGGCGCTGCTGGATGAGAACGGCGTGCAGGTGCTTCGACACGATCATTCGGCGGCCGTCAAGTATGAGCCTGGTACGGTGGAGTCGCAGCTGCTTGTGTCGGAGAACATCGCGCAGCCAAAGCTCTGGACCGCGGAATCGCCTCATCTATATGCGCTGATCCTGACGCTATATGACGAGCAGGGGCAGATAGCTGCGGTCCATCGCCTCGATGTCGGGTTTCGCGAAATCCGGGTTGAACAAGGCAGGATGCTGATCAACGGCAAGCCGATCCGGATCAAGGGCGTAAACCGCAATGAGTTTGACCCGGATCTCGGTTACGTTACTACTTTCGAATCGATGGAGCGGGATATCGAGCTTATGAAGCTCCATCATATCAATGCGGTTCGCCTGGCCCATTATCCGAATGATACGAGATGGCTCGAGCTGTGCAGCCGTTTCGGGCTGTACGTGATCGCCGAAGCGGATTTGGAGACGCACGGCTTCCATTTTCTCGGCGATGAAAGCTATTTGTCCGCCCACCCGGACTGGCGGGAAGCTTACTTGCACAGGGCCAGGAAGCTCGTCGAGCGGGATAAAAACCACCCCTGCGTCATCATGTGGTCGCTCGGCAACGAATCCGGCTACGGCGCCAACCACGACGCCATGGCCGAGTGGATCCGGGAGCGCGACTCGACCCGGCCGATCCATTACGAGCGGGCATACGATGCGGCAGTGGTCGATGTCGTCAGCCAAATGTACCCGGCCGTGGAGACAGTCATCGAGGAAGGGCGCAAGGACGATCCGCGGCCTTATCTGATGGTCGAGTACGGCCATGCGATGGGCAATTCCGTTGGCAATCTTAAGGAATACTGGGAAGCGATATATACGTATCCGCGGCTGCTCGGCGGCTTGATCTGGGAATGGGCCGATCAGGGCATCCGTCAGTATGACGAAGCGGGGGAGCCGTGGTATGCGTACGGCGGGGATTTTGGCGAAGAGCCGCACAGCGGCCATTTTTGCCTGGACGGGTTATTGTTCCCGGACAGAAGCGTGAAAGCGTCGATCCTGGAGCTTAAAAAAACGCTCGAACCGGTCCAAATCGCCTGGGCGGACCAGGCGCAATCGCAATCGCAAACGCAACTGGAGGCACAGCCGCAAGCCCATCAGCAATCGCAATCGCAACCGCAACCGGAACCAACAGCCAGGAGGCTGCGTGTGACGAACCGGTACGATTTCGTCAGCCTTGCCCATCTGCAAGGCGAGTGGACGCTGCTCAAGGACGGCGAGCCTGCGGCAAGCGGCGAGCTGCCTGCCCTGCGAACGCTCCCCGGCGAAACGGAGGAGCTGACGCTGGTGCTCCCCGCAGACGGCATGACCCAAGCGGGCGAATACGTGCTGCGCGTCCGGTTCGCGCTGCGCGAGGATGCGCCGTGGGCGAAGCGCGGCTACGAAATCGCCTGGGCGGACCTGCCGGTCGCGGTCATCGCCGAACGGTCGCCCGCGCACGTCAGCCGCAGCACGGCTGCGCTGGCGTGGGATGACACGCGACGTCACGTCTTCGTGCAAGGAGAGCATTTCGCCGCCGTCTACGACAAGGAAGCGGAGGCGATGAACGACTGGCGCTGCCGCGGCGTGCGGCTGTTGAAAGCCGGCCCGCGCATTCAATTGTGGCGCGCGCCGGTGGACAATGACGTCCAGCTCGCGAAGGCGTGGAAAAAGGCGGGGTATGACCGCCTCGTCACGCACCAGCGGACGCTGGAAGTATCCGCGTGGGGCGCACAGGGCGTGCGGATTGCCGCGGATGCGGTCATCGGGGCCCGCGGCGAGCCCGTCGCTTTCCGGTCGCGGCTCGTCTATTCGATCGACGGCAGCGGCGAACTGCAGCTGGAAGCGTCGATCGAGCCGCTGCGCGGGGAGCTGCCGCCGCTGCCGCGGTTCGGCATCGAGCTGCGGATGCCGGGCGGTTTTGACAGGCTGCGCTGGTACGGCAGAGGGCCGCATGAATGCTATGCGGACCGCAAAGAGAGCGGCAAGCTCGGCATTTACAGCGGCACGGTGCAGGAGCAGTTCGTGCCGTACATCAAGCCGCAGGAAAACGGCAGCAAAGCCGACGTCCGCTGGGCGGAGATCAGCGATGCGTCGGGCAGCTGCCTGATTTTCAGCGGTCCGGAGCTGCTGCAAGTAAGCGCACATCATTATACGACGGAAGATTTGACGCTGACGAAGCACGTGCACAAGCTTGCAAAGCGCGATGAGACGATTGTGCACATCGATGCCGCGCAAAGCGGTCTCGGCAATCACAGCTGCGGCTATGCGCCGACGCTCGACGCCTATTTGCTGCAGCCGCAAAACATGAAGCTGGAAGTGCGCATCAAGCCAATCAAGGGGGAGTTTTCATGACACTGAAAGTCATTTCTTGCAAGACCGAATATATGCATAATCCGCTCGGGCTGGATGAGCGCCGGCCGCGATTGTTTTGGCGGCTTGAGTCTGACGAACGGAACGCCATACAGACGGCTTATCAGGTCATCGTCTCGCAATCCCGCGAGAGCCTTGAGAGCGGCGTGGGTGAGATGTGGGACACGGGAAAAACAGCCTCCGGGCAATCGGTTCATCTCGTATACGAGGGCAAGCCGCTGCAGTCGGAAGGGCGCTACTACTGGAAAGTGCGCGTGTGGGACGGTGAAGGCCTGGCGTCGGCCTGGAGCGAATGCGCCTTTTGGACGATGGGGCTGCTGTCCCGCGACGAGTGGAAGGCGCAGTGGATCGGCCGCAAATCCGAGCCGAATAAACAGATGCAGCCAGCCCCTTATTTTCGCAAAACGTTCACCGTCCGCAAACAAGTGCGCCGCGTCACCGCTTATGCGACGGCACTCGGCCTGTTCGAGCTGCACCTGAACGGGCAGACGGTCGGCGACCGCTTCGCTCCGGGCTGGACCGATTACGACAAGCGCGTGCAAGTAACGGCGTTCGATTTGACGGAACAGGTTCAGGAAGGCGGCAACGCCTTCGGCGTCATCCTTGGCGACGGCTGGTATGCGGGGACGGTGGGCTTTTTGGGCGCGCGCATTTACGGGGAAAGGCCGTTCTTCCTCATGCAGGCGCATATCGATTACGAGGACGGGACGCGGGATTGCATTTGCACCGATGCGAGCTGGACGACGTCCGGCGGGCCGATCGTGTATTCGGACATGATTATGGGCGAGACGTATGACGCCCGTCTGGAGCATGAGGGCTGGGAACGGCCGGATTTTGCGGACGCGCATTGGGAACGGCCGGACGTCAGGCCGGGCTACAACGGACTCCTGGTCGCGGCGGTCGAGCCGCCGATCCGCATCGTGCAGGAGAGGCGCCCCATCGACGTCAGGCGGACGGAGCAGGGCACGTATATTTACGATATGGGGCAAAATATGGTCGGCTGGACGGAGCTGAAGGTGGCCGGAACGCGCGGCGCGAAGGTGACGCTGAGCCATGCGGAGATGCTGCAGCCTGACGGCTCTTTGTATCTGGACAATTTGCGGGTCGCTGTCCAGCAGGATCATTACATTTTAAAAGGCGAAGGCGAGGAACGCTACGAACCGCGGTTTACGTTTCACGGCTTCCGGTACGTCGAATTGATCGGTTTTCCGGGAGAGCCGGATTTGGATACGATCGTCGGCAAAGTCGTTCATTCGGACACGCCGGTTACGGGGACGCTGGAAACGTCGGATGAGATGGTCAACAAGCTTTATTCCAACATTACCTGGGGGCAGCGCGGCAATTTCCTCTCCGTGCCGACGGATTGTCCGCAGCGTGACGAGAGGCTGGGCTGGACCGGGGACGCGCAAATTTTTGCCCGTACCGCTTCCTATAATATGGACGTAGCGCGCTTTTTCACCAAATATATGTGGGATATGCGGGATTGCCAGCAGCCGTCGGGCGCTTTTACGGACGTTGCGCCAGATGCGGGCTGGATCCGGTACAAAATGTGGAGCACCCGGCTCAACTGGTTCGCTCCCGACAATGCCGGCTGGGGAGATGCGGGCGTTATTTTGCCGTGGACGCTGTACGTGATGTACGGGGATACGCGAATTTTGGAAGTTCATTACGAGGCGATGGTACGGTGGGTTGACTACTTGAAGGCGAACAGCGACGGTCTCGTCAGGCCGGCTTACGCCAACTACGGCGACTGGCTGTCCATCGAGGCCGATACGCCGAACGAAGTGCTGGCTACCGCTTATTTCGCTTACAGCGCGAAGCTGTTGGGACAAATCGCCGGCGTCCTCGGCAAAAAAGAGGACGAGGCGAAGTACGCCTCGCTGTTCGGGGACATCGCCGCGGCGTTCCGCGCCGCTTTCGTCGACGCCGCAGGCCGCATTCACGGAGGCACGCAAACCGTCTACGTGTTGGCGCTGCAGTTCGGCCTGCTGACGGAGACGCTGCGCGAGCAGGCCGCCGGCCATTTGGCGGCCGACATCCGCCGGCGCGGCGGGCGGCTGTCGACGGGCTTCCTCGGCGTCGGTTATTTGCTGCCGGCGCTTACCGATCATGGCATGCTGGACATTGCCTATGAGCTTTTGACCCAGGAGGCGTTCCCGTCATGGATGTACTCCATCAAGCACGGAGCGACGACGATTTGGGAGCGCTGGGACGGATGGACCGAAGACAACGGCTTCCAGACGCCGCAAATGAACTCGTTCAACCACTACTCTCTCGGTTCGGTCGGCGAGTGGATGTTCCGCTATATGGCCGGCATCGATACCGACGCGGCAAAAGCGGGCTTCCGGCATAGCGTCATCCGTCCGCGGCCAGGCGGGCGCTTGACGCGTGTTAACGCGCAGTACGACTCTTTGTACGGCACCGTTCGGTCGGCCTGGAGCCTGTCGGACGGCGGACAGTTCGATTTGCGGGTCGAGGTGCCCGCCAACACGACGGCGACCGTCCATTTGCCAAGCACCGGCTCGCTGCTGAACGGGGTTAACCCGGAAGCCACAGCCATCGCCGCCGGTCCGCTGTCCGCACAATTCGATATAGGTTCAGGCGAATACCATTTTAGATGTATAATTGAAAAGTAGCATGCCGCATCAGGGGAGCCGCACGTTCTCCTGCGGCCGCGCCGGACGCGTATGTCGGTGGGGAATACGCCCCGCCGTCTGCCGTCCGGCCGCGCGCATGCAGAAGAAGGGGGGAAGCTCTGACCTATGTTTTCCAGAATCCGCATCGTGCTGCTCTTCAGCTATTTCATTATCATCCTTATTTGTATCGCCCTGGTCGGAACGATCTCCTTCTATATTTCGTACCGCTCGACGTCGGAAAAAGCGGAGCAATCGAGCAATCAGATCGTGCGCCAAATCGAGAAAAATATGAACAACGATTTTCAAAACAAGCGCAATCTGCTGCTGGCTCCCTATTACGGCCAGGAATATATAGACGGCATTAACGCCTATGCGACGATGGACGAGCAGGACAAGTTTCTGTTCAAGCGCAAGCTCGGCGACCTCTTTTTGAAAAGCTTCAACATTACCCCGATTCCCGATTTCATCCGTTTTCAAATTTATTACAGCAACGGCGAGCTGCTGAACGCCTCGGACGACCGGAAGCCGTGGACGGCCGAAGAAGTGACGCAGTCCGAATGGTTCCGGCAGACGATCGTCAAGGACGGCCGGGTTCATTTCAGCGGGCCTCCCGCCGGGGAAAACCGGGAAAATGAGCGGCCCGCTTTTTCATCTTCCATTTTGATCCGCGATTTCTCGAATCCCGTTTATTTCATCATCGTGCGCGCGGAGTACAGCGCCGAATTGTTTCGCGCCATCGGGCAAAACGACAGCCTTTCCGCGAATAGCGTGCTGCTCGTGCTCGACGAGCTTAACAGGCCCATATTCAGCTCCGCGGAGCCGCAGGACGCTTACTTGCGGACAGACATGCTCGCGCAGATTACGAAGGACAACGGCACGTTTTGGTACGGAGACAAGCAGGGCGACATACTCGTCACGTATACGAGGTCGGATTTTTCCAACTGGAAAGTCGTGCTGCTCATGCCGAAGAAGGAAATTTTCAGCTCGCTCGATCGCATTAAAACGACGACGCTCATAACGGCGTTGATCGCTTTTCTGGTCACTTCGCTCATCTCCGTCCTGTTCGGACAGCGGATCACGAATCCGATTCTGGAGCTTTACAAAACGATCAACCGCGTCAAAAGGGGGGATTTTTCCATTCGCGTCCCCGTGCGGAGGAACGATGAAATCGGCCGGATCGCGATGAATTTCAACGATATGCAGGATGAGCTGCAAAACTTGATCGAGAGCAAATACATTTACCAGATCAAGCTGCAGCAGGCCGAGCTGGCGATGCTGTATTCGCAGATCAATCCCCACTTTTTGTACAATACGCTCGACAGCATTAAGGCGATGGCCGACTATTACGACGTGGAAACAATCGGCGGCATGGCGCAGTCCCTTGCGGATATGTTCCGTTACAATATTAAAAATAAGGATGAGGTCGTCACGCTCAGGGAAGAATTGGAGCAGGCCGAAGCATATATGAGCATTCAGCGCATTCGTTTTGAGGACAAAATTACGTACGAAACGGATATCGAGGAAAGCTTGTACGACCATCCGCTTCTCAAAATGACGCTCCAGCCCCTGGTCGAAAACGCCGTATTCCACGGCATTGAGCCCAAGCTCGGGCCCAGCACCATTTGCGTAGCCGCACGCCGGCAGGGTGAGGACTTGCTGCTCACGGTGAGCGATGGCGGCGTCGGCATGACCGCGGAGCAATTGGACGGCTTGCGGGCGAGGCTGGATCAGCCGGTTTATTCGGAGACGGTTTCCGCGCAAGCCCCGGCAGGCGGCCTCGGCATCCGCAATGTGTACGCCCGGTACGCGATTCGTTTGGGCAAACAGTTCGACTGCATTATCGAGAGCAAAAAAGGGGAAGGCACGAGCGTGACGCTCGTCATCGGCCCCGGGAACTTGTAAGAATATTAAACATTATTAGTCGAAATCGTGAATAGAGCGAACGAAAGCGGTTTCATATAATTGAATTGTAAGCGATTCCTTCAACAAATGCTTACGCGGCAAGTTTTCTCACGAAACTACAGGGAGGGTGCTAAAGAAAATGAAAAAAATGAAAACGGTCTTATCGGCGCTCACAGTCTGCTTAACCGTCGGCGCTATCACGGGCTGCGGCGGCGGTACCGGAGCGGCCCCGGCAGCGGACAAGACGGCGGCGGGGACAGCGGCGCCGAAGACGTCCAAAGCTCCGGTTACGCTGACGTTCGTCATTTCCAATACGGTCGATGCGGCGCCGTTCAACAAAATTTTCGAAGCTTACGAAAAACAGACCGGCAACAAAGTCGAACTGCAGGCGCTGCCCGGCGGCGACTTCGACAACATGATGAAAACCCGGTTCTCGACCGGCGATTTCCCGGATTTGTTCCTTATGCAGCCGGGAACGAAGCAGAACGTCAAATTGCGCGCGGAAGAGACGCTGCACGAATGGAGCGCCGAAGCGGGCGTATGGGACCGGATCATCCCTTCGATGAAAGATTTCCAAACGACGGCAAGCAAAAAGATTTACGGCGTACCGTTCGGGGCTACGGGCATGATGGGGGTTTTCTACAACAAGGATGTGTTCGGCAAGGCCGGCGTGCAGCCGCCTAAAAACTACGCGGATTTGCTTGAAACGGCGAAAAAAATCAAGGCGTCCGGCGTCACTCCGTTTTACGATGCGGTGAAAGACGGCTGGCCGACGCAAATCTTTTATTTGACGGGCTGGGTGTCCAACGTCGATCCGGCGATTGGCGACGCCGGCGTCCAAAAGCTCGAAAAGAACCAATTGAGCCTTGCCGATATTCCGCAGGTGAAAGATTTGTTCGTCAAGCAAAAACAGCTGAAAGATTTGGGGCTGATTCAGGACAACCCGATGGCCGGCACGTACGACGAGCTGCAGACGAAATTGGGTGACGGCAAAGTGGCGATGACTTTCATGCTCGACGGCATTATTCCGCAGCTGGAAAAAAAATTCAGCAAAGATTTCGTGAAAGACCACATCGGCTTCTTCCCGTTCCCTTCGGAGAGCGACGCGGGAACGGCGCTGATTACGCCTCCGAACCAGCTGATGGTGCCGGAAAAAGCGAAGCATGCTAAAGAAGCGATCGAGCTGATCAAGTTCATGATTTCGCCCGATGTGGTGAATCTGTACTACCAGACGGCACCGGGCATCCCGATTTTCAAAGACGCAAAAAGCGAGCTGTACCCCGTGCAGCAAACAGTCAAAGAGATGATCGACGCGGGCAAAGCGAAAATCAATATCCAGAACCGTCTGACGCCTACATTTGCCGATCTTCAGAAAACGCTGCAAAACTTCTACATTCTCGGCAATGTGGACAACGCTGTGAAAGAATTCGACGCCAACTACAAGAAGGACGGCAAAACCAAACGACTCGAAGGGTTTGAGTAAGCATGGGAACAAGCAAGTACCCGCTTTACTTTTCATTTCCGGCATTGGCTGTGTTTCTGCTGTTTTTTATGACGCCGACGCTGATCGGCTTTTACTACAGCTTTACGGACTGGAACATTAACGCGCCCGATATCCGTTTTATCGGGCTGCGGAATTACGTCGAGCTGTTTCGCGAACCGCGGTTGATGACAGCTTTGCTGAACACGCTCATTTTTGCGGCTGCGGTTACGGTGCTGCAAAACGTGTGCGGGCTCGGACTCGCACTCATTTTGAACGAAGCGCTCGTGCTGAAGAATGTGCTGCGGATGATTTTTTTCCTGCCCTACGTGATCGCACCGATCGTCATCGGCTACATCTTCCGGGCGATTTATCATCCGGAGCACGGCATTGTGAACCAGTTGCTGAACAATATCGGCCTCGGCATGCTGGCGCACGATTGGCTGAACGATCCGAAGTATGCGCTGTTTTCCATCATCGTCACCGACATATGGCGCGTAGCGGGTTTTTCCATGGTCGTCTATTTGGCCGGGCTGCAGTTCATTCCGAAGGATCTGATTGAAAGCGCGTCTATGGACGGAGCGCACTACTGGAGCCGGTTCCGGCAAATTATGTTCCCGCTGCTGGCTCCCGCTTTTACCGTGAACGTGCTGCTGTCGATGATCGGCTCCATGAAAGTGTTCGAAATCGTCATGGTGCTGACCGAGGGCGGTCCCGGCTATTCGACGGAAGTATTTTTCACCTATATCCGCAGCATGTTCAGCTCGGGCGAATTCGGTTATGCGACGGCGGTGAACGTTGTGCTGTTCGTTCTGGTTACTTGCGTGGGCGTGCCTGTGCTCATGAAAATGAAAAAAAGGGAGGTGGAGATGTGATCCGGCGAAGCGCATGGCTCATATTGCTTGAACTGGCGGCGATTTGTATGGCGCTTGTCATTCTCATCCCCTTCCTGATGATTCTCGTCAATTCGTTCAAAGATATCCGGGAATCGGCGCTGTTCGGCTTGTCGCTGCCCTCCGAGTGGCAGTTCGGCAATTACAGGGATATTTTCGGCCAGGCTCATATTTTGCGCGGGTTCACGAACAGCGTTCTGATTTCTGGCTGTGTGGTCGTATGCGTGAACATTTTCGCCTCCATGGCCGCTTTCATTATTCAGCGGAGAGACAGCCGCTTTCTGCGGACCGCGTATTATTTGTTCATTACGGGCCTGATCGTGCCGGTTTCGATCGTGCCGACGATCAAGCTGATGGGCGATCTGCACATCAGAGGCACATATTTCAGCCTGATCATGTACTACACAGCCGTTCTGCTTCCATTCGCCGTGTTCCTGCTCGTCGGCTTTATGAAATCGATCCCGCGCGAGCTGGATGAGGCGGCTCTGCTCGAAGGCTGCGGCTATTTCCGGCTGTACTGGCAAATCGTGCTGCCCCTGATTGTGACGGTGCTGGTCACGGTGACGATCGTCGTGATGGTGTCGGTGTGGAACGACTTTTTCGGACCGTTTTACTTGATGACCGACAGCACCAAGTGGACGATCGTGCTGCAAATTTTCAATTTCGTCACGATGTACAGTACGAATTGGGGCGTCGTTTTCGCCTTTATGACCGTTGTCGTCGCGCCTGTGTTAATCGTCTATTTATTCCTCCAGAGATACATCATCGACGGTTTGACGGCCGGTTCTCTGAAAGGATAACATGTCAGTAACATAAGAGCGGGAGGGCTAAATCCATGCGCAAAGTTGTCATAGTCGATGATGAAATATGGATTCGCAGAGGGCTGATCCAATCGATTCCCTGGGAGCGGTTCGGGCTGAAGCTCGTCGGAGAAGCGTCGAACGGCGAAGAGGCGCATGCGATTGCGCTCGCGGAAAAGCCGGATCTGCTTTTTCTGGATATGCGGATGCCCGGTTTGGACGGAAAACAACTGATCGGGATGTTGAACCGGGATTTGCCCGAATTGCTGACGATCGTGGTCAGCGGCTATTCCGATTTTGAATATACGAAAGAGGCGATCCGGCATAAAGCTTTTGAATATTTGCTGAAGCCGGTGAAGAAGGAAGAACTGGTTCAAGTGTTGGAAAAAGCGGCGGCCGAGCTGGACCGGAGGGAAAGCGAGAAGCGCAGGGCGCCAGGCGAGAGCCCGGAAGACCGGCTGCAGCGCATGCTGCATCATGCGGAAGCGGAACCGCGGGACGGCGAGGGGCTGTCCCATACGCCGCCGGACTGGTGGGCGGGGGAAGCCCGTATCGTCGTCCTTCAGCCGGACGCTTATGGGGACAACGCCGATCCGGCGAAGCTGCTGCCCCTGATCAGGGAACAGCTCGAGCGGAACCGGCCATTTCTGTTCGGCGGACAGTGGAGCTATGTCGTGACGACGGCTCCAGACGCCGCAAGGGAAACGGTGCTGGCCGTCACAGGGCAACGGCTGAAGCGCGAAGACTTCGACAAATTGTGCCGAACGCTGCAAGCGGCGCTTAAGCAAGCGGGCATCGACGGCTGCAGCTTTGGCGTCAGCGGCGCAAAGACGGACGCGCAGCAGGCGGGGCGCGCCTATGTCGAAGCGGTTCGGGCGCTCAAGGCGAAAAGCTTGGGAGAACGCAACGCCGTACTGTTTTCCGGCAGCGAAACGAACGCCGCACCGCCCTGCTATCCGCGGGAGCTGGAAGACGCCTTCCTCCTGTCGCTGCAGATGGGCAGCGAGAGCGCGGCGCACGACTTTGACAGGCTGTTCGCAGCTTTCAGCGCGCCGGACATGACCGTCGATCATATGCAGCGCAGCGCCACAGTACTGATCCACTCGGTTGAAAAACAGCTGCGCGGATCGGAGAGCCGGCTTGAGGATGTATGCGGCCAGAGCCCGCTCGCTTTCGCCGAAAGGATCAGGCAAATCAACGACGCCGCATCGGTCAAAGGCCTTTTTGCCCAAGAGTTGATCCCACCGCTGCTGGCATACGGCAAACGCTCCAGCGAAAAGCAGGGCGAGAAAATCGTGCGCGACATCCAAAAGCTGATCGAAACGCATTACGACAGGCCGCTGTCGCTGCATCAAATCGCGGAAAGCCACTATATGAACACGGATTATTTGAGCCGGCTGTTCAAAAAAACGACGGGCCACAACTTTGTAGACTATATGACCGATTACCGGATCGGCAAATCGAAGCAATTGATGAAACACGCCAAATATAAAAATTATGAAATCGCGCAAATGGTCGGTTACGAAGACTACCGGTATTTCAGCCAAATTTTCAAAAAGAGAACCGGCATGACGATCGGCGAATACCGGAGCAAGGAAGAAACGGCCCCGCCGCTTATGAACAAGGAGTGATTTGGGAGATGGACAAACGACTGATTCCGGATACATTAATGCTCGAGGAACGCGCCAGGCATGCGATCAATGCGATGGTAGGGATGGCGGATAAGGATCATAACTACATTCCTTTTTTCAACGCCGACCTGATGCATAAGCCCGCTTTCATGACGCACGGAGACTGGGACTACGGCTCATCGCACGGGAGAATGATCGACGGCCTCATATTAGCCAGACATATGTCCGGGGAAACGTTCGGCAAAGACGTGGAGGAGCGGTACAGGGCGAACTTGCTGTCGTTTTTCAAAGAGGACGGCATGAGCTACCGGCAAATCAATCCGACGCGCAATTGGGAGCCGAACGCCAACCTGATCGACCAGCGCGCAGTTATTTTGTCGCTGACGACGTGGTATATGGAAACGGGCGATCCGAAAGTCAAGGAGGCGGCCGACCGGCATATCGCGGCGCTGAAGCGCATTGCGGTCAAGGAGCGCGATGTGTGGTACTATCCGGCGTCCGAGTACAAGGAGACCGGCTGGCCGTCAGCGAACGGCGTGCAGCTTCGGCTGGCGCCGGACCCGGCTGCTTTTTGCGGCCGGCTGGTGATGCCGCTGCTCAAGTATCACGAGCTGACGGGCAACCGGGACGCTTTCGATTTGTGCCAGTTTTTTACAGCGCTTATTGTCGAGCGCAGCGGAGTATTCAACCAGGACGGCAGTTTCAATGATGCCCTGGCTTACCGCAGCGGCCATTTCCATACGCGGCTCGGCACGCTGGACGCGATAGCGCGGTTCGGCGTTTTCACGGGCGATGCGGCGATGATCAGTTGGGTGAAAAAGTGCTACGACTGGGCGCTGACCAAATGCACGGCTTTCGGCTGGACGCCCGGTGATTTGCATGAGCAGGCTTTTGAGCATGAAACATGCTCGCTGGTAGATCTGATCGCGACGGGCATCACGCTGGCGCAGAGCGGCTACGTGGAATATTGGGGAACGGTGGAGCGGTTCCTGCGCAATCATTTGACCGAATCGCAGCTGCTCGATCTCGATTGGGTCGAGGAAACCGACGACAAATCGGGCGACATTCCGATGAATAAATCGTTTTACAAAGTGGCGCAGCGCACGCGCGGGTCGTTTGCCGGCTATTCGGCCCCTAACGATTTCATCTGCGATGTCAACGAAGGGCGCGGTCACACGAGCGATTTGCAAATTTGCTGCCTCGGCTCGGGCACGCGCGGACTGTTCATGGGCTGGAGCAACAGCATCACCGAGAAAAACGGCGCGGTCAGCATTAACTTCCTGCTGAACCGGGGCTCCAAATGGCTCGATGTAAGCAGCTATTTGCCGCATGAAGGCAAAGTCGTCATCGACGTCCATACGGATGTGCCGCGGCTGCAGATCCGCATACCGGAGTGGGCGGGCTTCACGAAAATCCGCTATACCCGCGAGCTGGACGGTCAAGTGACGGAGGGTAAGGGCAGCGAGGAAAGCCGCTGGGTGAACAAACATTTTCTGCTGCTGGGCAGCGCTGCCGCCGGAGAGAAAATTACGGTCACGTTCCCGCTCAGTTTCCGCAAAACGTTGGAACATGCGGTCGGCCAGACGTTCGAAACGGAATGGCGCGGCGACGACGTCGTGAACATTACGCCGAAAGGCACGAAGAAGCCTCTGTACAGCGATCGTAAGGTTTACGACAAGGCACCGATGCGCGAAGGCGATTACCGGAGATTGGATAAGGAATTCGTTTGGTAAGATCCGGTACAAAAAAGGAGGAACCTATATGCCCAAAACGGTTGTGGCCGTTTATACAGGCCAAGGCTTGGCCGATTCCTTAAAGGCCGTGTTTAAAGAATTGCTTCCCGACTGCCGGCTTGTCAACATTATCGACGACAGCCTGATCGGCGACGTGGTGCAGGCCGGACATGTCCCGGCCGGCGTGGCCCGACGGCTGATCCAGTACTTTCACCACGGCGAGGAAATCGGCGCTGATGTCATTTTGAACACGTGCTCCTCCGTCGGCGAAGTGGCGGACGATGCGCGGCGCCTGATCGGCGTGCCGATCGTCAAAATCGACGACGCGATGACGGCGGCGGCCGCTGCGGCTTACAAGCGGATAGCCGTGCTTGGGACCCTGCCATCGACGCTGGAGCCGACGATGCGGCTCATTCGGAAGCAAGCGGCTGCGGCCGGCAAAGAGGTGGAGCTCGTAAACGGCCTGGCCGAAGGCGCCTTCGATGCGCTTGTAGGCGGCAACCCGGCCGAGCACGACCGCATCCTGCTGGCAACCGCCGAACGGATTGCTGCGGAAGCGGACGTGCTCGTGCTGGCCCAAGGCTCCATGGCGCGGATGGAACAAACGCTCAGGGAAGCGACGGGCAAGCCCGTGCTGTCCTCTCCGCGGATGGGCGTGGAAGCGGTAAAAGCGCTGCTGGAGCAGAGCGAGAAGCAGCAGAACGGATAGCGTTTCGGTCGAAGGAGAGGAGATGCCTGATGAATCAGGAACGGGTTATCGCAACTTATTTGGTGGAAACGCCGTACTCGCTGGAACATGCAGCGGCGGTTATCGCCGGGGAGCAGTCTACGGGCACTTTCACAGCCGTTCCGGGCGAAACGGACGAATTGAAGGCGAATCACGGCGCGGTTGTCGAACATATCGAGCCGCTCGACGAGGCAGACAGGCCTTCGCTGCCCGGAGCGAAGGTGCCCGCCGGGCATGACGGCAAATTTCGGCGGGGGCGCGTCCAGGTATCGTTTCCGCTGCACAATTTCGGCCCTTCCATTCCGAATTTGCTGTCGGCGGTGGCGGGCAATTTGTACGAACTGCAGGAGCTGTCGGGCTTGAGGCTGGTGGACCTGGAGCTGCCCGAAAGCTTCAAAACGCGGTATTTCGGGCCGAAATTCGGCATCGAAGGGACGCGCAGGCTGACCGGTGTCTACGGCCGTCCGCTGCTAGGCACGATAGTAAAGCCGAGCATCGGGCTGCCTGTCGAACAGTTGGCGGAGCTGGTAGAAAAGCTGGCTAAAGCCGGCATGGATTTTATAAAAGACGACGAGCTGAATGCGAATCCCCCGTTCGCGCCTCTGGAGCAAAAGGTGAAGGCCGTCATGGAGGCCGTGGAGCGGGCGGCAGATGCGACGGGCAAAAAACTGATGTACGCCTTCAACATTACCGGCGATATGGAAGAGCTGAAGCGCAATCACGAGACGGTCGTTCAAGCCGGCGGAACTTGCGTCATGGTCAGCATTCTCAGCATCGGCTTGAGCGGGCTCGCGTACTTGAATCAATTCAGCGAAGTGCCGATTCACGGCCACCGCAACCAATGGGGGGCGCTGACGCGCAGTCCGCTGCTGGGTTTTGAATTTACCGCTTACCAAAAGCTGTGCCGTCTGGCCGGCGCGGATCATCTGCATGTGAACGGACTGAACAGCAAATTTTATGAAAGCAACGAATCGGTACTGCGCTCGATCGAGGCGTGCATGACGCCTCTGCTCGGCGGCTGTATGGCGATGCCTGTCGTCTCTTCGATGCAGTGGGCCGGCACCGCGCCGGCTACTTACGAAGCAACGGGCTCCGTCGATGTGATGCACTTGGCCGGAGGCGGCATGCTGGCCCATCCGGACGGGCCTTCAGCCGGCTTCGAAAGCATGAAGCTCGGCTGGGAAGCGGCTGTCCGGGGCATTCCGCTGGACGCTTATGCCGCACAGCATCCGGCGCTCAGACGGGCGATCGAGAAATTCGGGAAAGGTTGAGCCGGCCATGAGCGTTAAAAAATCGGGGGACGGCAGCGGCAAGCCGCGCCGTCTGCTCGGCTACTACGGAGACGATTTCACGGGCTCGACCGATGTGCTGGAAGCGCTGTTTCGGGCCGGGCTCAATACGGTGCTGTTCCTTGAGCCACCTACGCAGGACATGCTGGAAGGGCGGTTCCGCGATGCGGAATGCATCGGCGTCGCCGGCGTTGGGCGTTCGTTAAGCCCCGCGGAGATGGAGCGCGAGCTGGCCCCGTTGTTTGTAACGATGCGGGCGGCAGAGCCCGCCGTGTTTCATTACAAAGTTTGTTCGACTTTCGATTCATCGCCGGCTATCGGCAGCATCGGCAAAGCGATCGAAATCGGCCGCAAAGTATTCGGCGGCCGCTACGTTCCCGTCATCGCCGGCGTGCCTTATTTGGGCAGGTATACGGTTTTCGGCCATCATTTTGCCGCTGCCGGGGTCGGCGCTAGAGCGGGAGCGGACACATACCGTCTGGATCGCCATCCGACGATGTCGCGCCACCCGGTGACGCCGATGGCAGAATCCGATCTGCGCCTGCATTTGCAGGAACAAACCGCATTGCCCAGCGCTTTGTTTGATATTTTAGCGCTGGAAGGCCCGCAGGCGGCTGTGCGGGAACGTTTCACCCGCAAGCTGGACGAAGAGCGGCCGGACATCGTGCTGTTCGACGTGCTGGATGAAGCGCGCCTGCATACGGCCGGCAGGCTGCTGTGGGAAGAATCGCAATCCGGCGGGACGCTGTTTGCGGTCGGCTCGTCCGGCGTCGAGTATGCGCTCGCCACCTGCTGGCGGGAAGCCGGCCTGCTGCCTGCGGAAGCGCAGGCGGGCCGGTCGCCCGAAGCCGTCGAGCGGCTGCTCGTCGTCTCAGGCAGCTGCTCGCCTGTGACGCAGCGGCAGATCGGGCGCGCGCTTGCCGCCGGCTACGCGGGAATCCGCGTGCCGGCCGAGGAGCTGCTGCGCCCGGAGCTGGCCGCAGCAGCGCGAAGCCGGCTGCTGCAGGAAGCGCGGGCTGCGCTGGACAGCGGCCGCAGCGTGGTCGTCTACTCGGCCGCGGGCCCGCAGGACGAGGCGATTGCCCGCGCGCGCGAAGCGCTGGCCGCGCAGGGGCTGCCGGCAGGCGCCAGCGGCGAGCTGCTCGGCAAGGCGCTCGGCGCGTTGACCCGAGAGCTTGTGCTGGCCTGCGGCTTGACCCGGGTGCTGATCGCCGGCGGCGATACATCCGGGTACATCACGCGCGAGCTGGGCATCTATGCCCTCGCGTGCAAGTCGCTGCTTGAGCCCGGCGGCCCTTTGTGCCGGGCGTTTTCGCGGGCCCCGCAATTCGACGGCCTTGAGCTGGTGCTCAAGGGCGGGCAGGTCGGCGGGGAACATTTTTTCGAAAAAGTCCGGCTAGGCAGCCGATACCCGCTTATGTAGTCCGCATCGAAAAAGCCTGCTGCACCTTGCTCTTGGCAGAGTCGGGTGCGGCAGGCTTCTTTGCGGCTGTTCACTCATCGGGCGCAACGAATTCTCCGTTCGTCAATGGACTTGTTTACGCAACTGTTCGATCTTTTCCACTGAAAACCCGGTCGCTGTCGCAATAGCCGGGTTGTCCAGTCCCATTTCAATCAGGTTTTTTGCAACGTCTTTTTTACCCTCTTCTTTTCCCTCTATTTTACCCTCTTCTTTTCCTTTGAGCTTGATTGCTTCCAGATTTTTTTGCAGCCCCATAGTGGTCCCTCCCTTCTCTTTGATTTCCTGGATCAACTTCTCGACGTCTTGGCTATCCGGCGGCAGCTGTACGCTGATTATGTTTGCGAGCCAGCTGATGAACTGTCCCTGCAAATCTTCCGGCATACGCCGGATCGTGCCCATCAGCTTGCGCAGTCTTTCCAGCAGCAGTTCTTGGTCCGCAGTTTGATCTAGTAAAAATACAGAGCCGATCGTGTTCGACAACGCGAGCAACTCTTCCTCAGTGTAGCGCTCCACGTCCAGCAGGATATACTCGAAATCGAGCAGCTCCGGCCCGAACGCTTCCTCACCGGCGAGCAGTTCGCGGAATCGACGCTTGGCCGTCCACGGACGACTGCCGTTATATAGCACGATAGGTACGATGGCTGGCAGTGCAAAAGCTTTTCTTTCGCCCGCATCGTCCTGGTTTCGAAGCACATAGCGCCAAATTTCCACCTGATACAGCAAAAGGCGGTAAGGCATCTCTACATCGACCGTAGATTGATACTCCATCAGCAAGTAAAAAATAACATCCCGCCCGTTCAGACGCACCTTGTACACCAGATCGGCTTCTTTGCGTTTGAAATCAGGCAGCACAAACGTTTGGTTAATAGTCTCGACATCCGTTTCGTCGACTTGCTCGACCCAACCTCTGCGGACAAACGAGCGGAGCAATTCGATAAACAGCTTCTTGCTGGACAACAAAAAGCGGTAAGAACTGTCATGCGGTTGGTGAATATCCGGTCCTGTCCGGCTTGAATCCATCGTTCTCCTCCTATTCGGCGGGTTATGGTTAATTTCCTGGATCACAGCCTTCAATGCTTCAAAAGATTGGCTTCCGGCCATCTTAATCCGCTTTCTTCTATTATACCGTAGTTTCTTCTGCAAATGGAACAACGAGCAGAAGAATGATGTGTTTGTCGGTTAGGCGCCGGCTGTATTGAATATCGACTTCCCGAAAAATTTAATGTAATTTATACATTCGGAAAAATGAATAATTTAAGGCGGTCTGAACGAATAATTCGCGAGTTTTTTGATAAAAAGACGAACGATTTACTTGATTAATTCTGAAAACCTATGTATTATAAAAAGAAATGCAAGAAAAGTCGATTATTGTTCTGAAGGTGATTGCATGTCCCTCCCGGATTCTAACGAATATAAGAAGAAGCTGTGTCACCTGTATAACGACATTTCCAAAGAGCTGTTCGGCTTCGGTACGATCTTGCTGAAGGTGTCGCTGGACGGCAACATCATCACGTTTCACGCCAAGCACCGCCGGTCGCCGCGCTCTACGGCATTGGAAGGCGAGGCGCCTTCGCTCAAGCATGAGGTCGATTTTTACATGTCTTCGATTTATAAGAAGAAGATCCGCGAGAAGCTGGAGCAGGAATTGAGCTTATCCATCGATGCGGTATTAAGGGACTATGATCCGCCGACTCAATGGGCCATTACGAATATTATTTTGAAACAAACGGAATTTTAAATGCGACGGTGTTTCTCTTTTGATCTATCTTAAGAGGAAACCGCATGTACGGCAACAGATGTCTCTTTGCATTGTTTACAATGAAAAGTGCTCTTGTTAGAAGTTTTCTTCTTCTATACAAGCGTGCTTTTTCTTTTTTATATGTAAACCGATATAATCCATTGGGAGGACGATGAACATGAAACAAACTATGATCCGCGGGTTGCTTACCCTTTCTGTAGCAGGACTGGCCTTGACAGGATGCGGAACTTCGCCTGCAAAAGAACAGGGTAACGCCAGTCCCGCCGCTTCGGCGACAGCCGCCGCCTCCAAAGGGGAACCGGAACAATTGGTGATTTCCACCTGGGGGTTTTCCGACGATTTCTTCAAGAAAGAAGTATATGCGCCGTTTGAGAAAGAGCATAATGTTAAAATCGTGCTCGAAGTGGGCAACAACGCAGACCGTTTGAACAAAGTGAAGCAGGGCAGCTCGAGCGTCGACCTTATTTATTTGTCGGATTACTACGCGCAGCAGGGGATTGAAGCGGGATTGTTCGACAAAATCGACCGCAGCCGCATCCCGAATTTGAAAGACATTTACGACATCGCGAAAGCGCCGCTCGGTGAAGATTACGGTCCGGCATACACGATCGGCCGCCTGGGCATCGCCTATAATCCGAAAGCTGCGGGCAAGGAAATCAAGTCGTGGAGCGACCTGTGGAGCCCTGAGCTCTCCAAAAAGCTGACTATGCCGAACATTACGTCGACGACGGGCCCGATGGTGCTGGATGCGGCCTCGATCGTTGCCGGCAGCACTACGTTCAATGAGGACCAGGCGTTTGCCAAGGCGAAGGAATTGAACAAAGGGGTCGTCAAATATTACGGGCAAACTTCCGAGTTCGTCAACATGTTCGCGCAAGGAGAAATCGCCGCCGGCCCGATTATGGAAATGTATGTAAAAGATTTGAAAGCGGCCGTGCCGGAAACGAAATTCATTTCCCCGGAAGAAGGGGCCTACGCCGTTATGAATACGGTCAACGTTATCAAAGGAAGCAAGCATAAGCAGCTGGCGGAAGATTTTATCAACTGGCATTTGAGCAAGGAAGTTCAGGAAAAGTCGGCCAAGGCAAAAGTGGACTCGCCCGTTAACACGACGCTTCAGCTTTCGGCTAACGAGGCCGAAGGGATTACGTACGGTGCCGACGTTGTGAACAAGCTGCGCAAGCTGGATATGAAATTCGTCAACGAGCATTTGAAATCGTGGATTGACCGCTGGAATAAGGAAGTTGCCAAGTAAGTGAAAATGAGTCAAGGGTATATGAACGTATATACCCTTGCTTTTTCTTGTACAGGACGGAAAGGAGCGTACTTATGAAAAAGAAAGTGATCCTCGATGTGGATACGGGAGTGGACGATGCGCTCGCTATTTTGCTGGCGATTCGCAGCGGGGAGCTCGATGTGCTCGGCATCACGACGGTGAACGGCAACGTCTCGCTGGACCAGGCGACCGAGAATACGTGCAAAATCCTTCAGCTGGCCGGAATGGAACGGGAAATTCCGGTCGTTCGGGGGGCTAACAAGCCTTTGATGCGGAGTTCTTTTTTCGAGCACCGGGTTCACGGCAAGGACGGAATCGGCGGCGCGTTAGCCGATATGGAGGTTCTCATGCAGCCGGCGGCAGGGCATGCAACCGACTTTATCGCTGAACAAGTGAAGCGGTACGACGGCGAAGTCACTTTGGTCATGACGGCGCCGCTGACGAATTTGGCCATGACGGTCATGAAGTATCCTGAGCTTGTGCACCAGGTGAAGGAAGTGATCGTAATGGGAGGTGTCGTCCAAGGGTTCGGCAATGTAACCCCTACGGCGGAATACAACATGTACGTCGATCCCGAAGCGGCCAAGCTCGTTTTCCAGGCCGGTTTTCCGGATTTGACGCTCGTAGGACTGGATGTGACGCGCAAGGCGCTCATGACCGAAGAACATATCCGGGAGCTCGGGGATTCTCCTCTGGCCGAATATGTCAAGACGAGCACGGCTGACTATATGCAGCGCTACTATGAGCGCAACGGCGTTCGGGCATGCGCGCTTCACGATCCGCTGGCCGTCGGAGTCGCGCTGAACAAGCAATTGGTCACAACGCGCCATTACTACGTAGATGTGGAAACCAAAAGCGAGCTGTGCGACGGGCAGAGCGTGTGCGATTTCCAAAACCGCTTGTCCAAAGCGGCTAACGTTCATGTGAGCCTGGACGTGTCGGCGGACGAATTTCTCAAGCTATTTGTCGGCGCGCTGCGTGCCTAAGCGAACCGTGGAACAGGAGTAAGTTACATGAAAAAAACGTACTTGCCTTTCATGCTGCTGCCGGGACTGGCGTTCCTGGCGGTATTTATGGTAGTTCCGATCGTCCTGACGATCGGTTCGACCTTTTTCGATAACGGTACTTTTACGCTCGCCGGGTACTTGAACTTTTTCAAAGACCCTTATTTTCTGCAAATTGTGTGGACCACGCTGCGCGTCAGCCTCGTAACTACGCTTCTATGCGTGCTGCTGGGTTTTCCGGTCGCTTACTTCATTTCCAAGCAAAGTCCGCGGCATAAAGCGATTTTGCTTGCGCTGGCGATTTTTCCGCTGCTGACAAGCTCGGTGGTCAGGTCGTTCAGCTGGATGATTATTTTGGGCAAAAAAGGGCTGCTCAACAACGCCTTGCTGGCCATCGGCCTCATTAAAGAGCCGCTTGACATCCTGTATACGCCGACGGCGATGATGATCGGCCTCATCCATCTGTTTTTGCCGCTCATCATTATTACACTGGTCGGCGTTCTTGAGAATATAGATGCGGATCTGCTTAAAGCAGCGGAGAGCCTCGGAGCGGGCCGGCTTACGGCTTTCGTCAAAGTGATCGTGCCGCTCAGCGTACCCGGATTGATCATAGGCAGCATTCTAGTTTTTGTCGGAAGCTTGACGGCTTACACGACGCCGGCTTTGCTCGGAGGCAAGCAGCGGGTCATCTCCACATTTTTGTATCAAAATGCGATTACGCTTAACGACTGGCACCTCGCCTCCGTCATTGCCGTCATTATGATTGCGATCACCTTCGCGGTTATCGCGCTGATGAACAAGCTGGCCACTAAATTGAATCCGAAGGGGTAGAAATATGCGGGAGAAAAATCGGGGGCTGGCCTTGTTTACGCTTCTTGTGTATATATTTTTGCTCGGGCCGCTCGTCATTATCGCCTTTGCTTCATTTGAGCCGGGCAGCGTGTTGAAATTTCCGCCGCAAGGCTTCTCTTTAAAATGGTACCGGAACATCCTGGAGGTCAAAATGTTCATGACGACCTTCAACACCTCGATTATCGTCTCGCTGCTCGGGAATTTGCTCGCGCTGCTGCTCGGCATTCCTGCGGCATATGCGCTGAGCCGGTTCCAGTTCAAAGGAAAAGAGGCGCTGAACGCGATTTTCATTTCGCCGGTGCTTATTCCCGGTATCGTGCTTGGTTTTGCGATGCTCAAATACATTATCGTCATGTACCACCTGCCGATCTATGCGGCGCTGCTCGTCGGCCATACGGTGATCATGCTGCCGTTTATTATCCGCGTCGTTGCGTCGAGCTTGGCGAATTTCGATTTTGCGGTGGAGGAAGCGGCATTAAGCCTCGGCGCCGGCCAATTGAAAACATTTTTCAAAGTCGTTTTGCCGAATATCAAATCCGGTATTATCGCCGCCATTCTGATCGCATTTCTGGAATCGTTCAACAATGTCGACATTTCGGTCTTCATGACGGGGCCGGGCGTCAGTACGCTGCCGATTCAGATGCTGACGTATGTGGAGAACCATTTTGACCCTACGATTGCCGCGATTTCCGTGCTGCTGATGATGTTCACCGCGGTACTTATGTTCATTATTGAACGGTTGATGGGATTGTCCTACTTCACCAAACGATAACGGAGGCTTTTGTCCATGGCATTGCTATCACTGGAAAATATATCGGTCGCCTACGGCCAGCAATATATTCTGCAAAACTTCAACCTGAGCGTTGAAAAAGGCAGCCTTATTTCGCTGCTCGGTCCGAGCGGATGCGGGAAAACGACGACTTTGCGGCTTATTGCAGGGTTCATCGAGGCGAAGGCGGGCACTTTCTCGCTGGGCGGCAAAGATTACACGCGCGTCCCTGTAAACAAACGAAACTTCGGTTTCGTGTTTCAGAGCTATGCCTTGTTCCCGCATTTGTCCGTTTACGACAATGTCGCCTTCGGTCTCCGGCTGCGCAAAGTGAATCGGGCCGAGATCGAGCGGCGGGTACGGAACATACTGGACATCGTCAGCTTGTCCGGCTTCGAGCAGCGGTTTCCGAAAGAACTGTCAGGGGGCCAAAGACAGCGGGTAGCGATTGCCAGAGCGCTCGTCATCGAGCCCGAACTGCTGCTTTTCGACGAACCGCTGAGCAATCTGGACGCTAACCTGCGCGTCAACATGCGGGTGGAGATCCGCCGCATCCAGCAGGAGCTTGGCATTACGACCGTCTACGTATCGCACGATCAGGAAGAGTGCTTCTCGATCTCCGATCAGGTGGCGATTATGAATAAAGGAGTGATCGAGCAGTTGGGCGCTCCGGCCACGATTTTCAAATATCCGAAAACCGAATTTGTCGCCCGTTTTACCGGTTTTACGAATTTTATCGCTTTCGATGAAAGAACCGAAGCCGGAGATGCGATTGAGCTGAAAGCGAAGGGGATCGCGTTTTCCGTAACGAGGCACCCCGGCAAAGGGGAGCAGGCCGGCAAGCAGGGAGCCATTCGTCCGGACGATGTCATCATCGCAAGCACGAGCGAAATGGAGGAAGGGGCGAACCGGGTGACCGGCCGGGTCAAAGTAAGCACGTTTCTCGGCAGAAGCTACCAGTACGTCGTCGAGACGGCGCTGGGCGATTTTACCGTCAATAAAGAAATGGAGCTCCCTTATCCGGGCGGTCAGGAAGTGCGGCTTCTTTTTCCGGGCGAGAAGCTGGTTTTAGTTGAGTAGCGTACGTGGAGGGGAAGGCAGATGCGTGTAGATACATGGATTGATAATGTACGAATTTATAACGGTTATTTGAAAACGTTCATTCGGGGCAACGCGGCTATTTTGGACGGAAAGTTTCTATATATCGGGGAGCGGGGAGACGACGGCTTCGAAGCGGCGGAGCGCCTGGACGGGGGAGGACGTTTCCTGATTCCCGGCCTCATCGATATCCATTTGCATATTGAAAGCACGATGGTTACACCGGAGACGTTCTCTTACGGCCTGATCCGCAACGGCGTCACGACGATCGTTCCTGAGCCTCACGAGATGGCCAATGTGTTCGGGCTGAGCGGGGTAAAGGAAATGATCAAGGCCAGCGCGCACTGCGTGGCGGACATGTTCTATGCCATACCAAGCTCTGTGCCGGCGACTTCTCTGGAAACGACCGGGGGCACGATAGAGATCGAAGATATCGACGAACTGCTGCGCACGGAACGAATCATTTGTTTGGGCGAGATTATGAACTACGTGGATGTGATTTCGGATCCCGACTGCAAGACGAATCGCATTTTAAACCATGTTCGCAGCCGCTACCCGCATCTCATTATTGAAGGGCATGTGCCGAAGCTGCTGGATCTGGACTTGCACCGGATGATTTACAGCGGAGTCGATTCCGATCATACGCACCAGACGATTGAAGGCATGGAAGCGCGGATCGCCGCCGGGATGTTTATCGAAATTCAGGAAAAATCGATGACGCCGGAAGTGATGGCGTATTTGACCGGCCGCGACGTATCCGAGCATTTTTGCTTCGTGACCGATGACGTGATGGCCGATTCTTTTGCGCGCCGCGGACATCTGAATCACATCGTCCGCAAAGCGATCGGCATGGGAATGAAGCCGGAGCATGCGATTTATGCCGCTACGTTTTCTCCGGCCAAACGCATGAGAATGCATGACCGCGGCGTCATCGCCCCCGGGAAAATCGCCGATTTTCAGCTGCTGACCGATCTGGAGCAGTTGACGATCGACCAGGTTTTCAAGGGCGGCCGTAAAGTTTACGACCGGCGCGAGGCGTACGTTCCTGCCGCAAGTACAAAAGCTTTTCCGGCGCATTACTACCAAAGCGTACAGATGGAGGAGCTGACGGAAGCGGATTTCGCGGTAAGCGTGGGCGCTGACGATAACCGGTATGTGGCCCGCGCGATGACGGTCAAGGACGGATCGACGTTCACCGAGGAGCGTCAGATCGAGGTCGAAGTCCGCGAAGGAAAGCTTCGCTGGGAGGAGAGCGGTTGCGCGCTTATCGCGACGTTCGAGCGCTACGGCAAAAACGGCAACCGCGCGTACGGCCTCATCGGCGGCGATACGATCCGGCGCGGAGCCGTGGCGACGACGTACTCTCACGACAACCACAACCTGCTCGTTGTCGGGCATAATCCGCTCGACATGATGATAGCGGCCAACGAGGTGATCCGCAATCAAGGAGGCTTTAGCGTTGTCGAGGACGGAAAAGTGATCGCCGGACTTCGCCTGCCTGTCGGCGGCATTTTAACGGAAGACCCGCTGGAGCAGGTCGCCGAGGAAGTGGAGCGGCTGCGCAAAGCGATGGAATCGCTGGGCTACCGGCATTATAATCCGATTATGTCCATCAGCACACTATCCTTACCTGTAAGCCCGGCGCTGAAAATAACGGACTTCGGTTTAATCGACGTCAATAAAGGGAGCGTCGTTCCTTTATTAATCCGCAGCTAAGTGGCGTGGGGACACGGCCGGGCGGCTGGGGCTGCTCGCCGCTCCCGGCTTCTGAGCGGCGAGCCCGTGTGCGGCGTCGGCGCAGCGAGAAATATCGCGCCGTCGCAATCGTCTCCGGCAGCGCCGCCAAAGACGCGCAGCAGCCGTTCGTGATGCGGCGGTTGGGGCACGCCGAAAAGGCTGCGAAAGCCCTCGAAAGCCCTCGAAAGCCCGCGGCCAAGTAGAATTGCCTGCTCCAGTGTGGCGAGTTTTTCGCCAAGAGCAGGCATATTCCCGGCAGGCGGTCAGTTCAGAGGAAAAGCCTGCGAAAGTGCAGGCTTTTTCGGTGAAAGTGGCCCGTTCTGGGAAAAAGCCTGCAAAAGTGCAGGCTTTTACCGGTTTTGACGGGCAAAGCGCTTGTATGAGCAGAAATTGCTGCAGATTTGCAGGAATTTCTCGAAGTTGGTGCATCTAGGCGGTAAAAAGATGCACAATTGCAGGTTTTTTCCGCGCGCAATGCCAATTAGAATTGCCTGCTCTCACGTGGCGAGTTTTTCGCCAAGAGCAGGCATATTCCCGGCAGGCGGTCAGCTCCGAGGAAAGCCTGCGAAAGTGCAGGCTTTTCCGGTGAAAGTGGCCCGTTCTAGGTAAAAGTCTGCAAAAGTGCAGGCTTTTACAGATTTTGACGGGCTGAGCGCTTGTATGAGCAGAAATTGCTGCAGATTTGCAGGAATTTCTCGAGAGCAGCGCATCTAATCGATAAAAAGATGCACAATTGCAGGTTTTCTCCGCGCACAGTACCAAGTAGAAGTGACTGCTCCGACGCCCGGGTCGCCCTCCCTGCGAGGGCGACCTTTTTTCCGTTATTGCAGCTGCACCCATTTAACGGATTTATTTTCCGGGGAAACGAACACGATCGCATCGTTGCCCGCAAAAAGTTCGGAAACCTGGTCGGTCACGGCCAAACTGAGTTCGCCTGATTTGTCAAACACTTTTAGCCCGTAATCTCCGCCTGCCGCCACCTTGCATATCAATTTGCCGTTCACGATTTGGACGCTATCCAAAGCTTCCTTCAACATAAGCGTATCGTCTTTGGCCGGGTCCGCCTTGTAAAGATGGCTTTGGCCGTTTTCATCTGCGGAGGTGTAGTACAGTTGGCCCTCGATTTCGTCAAACCAATTCTGATACTTCTTGTCGGACAGCTTTTGCTCGTTCGATCCGTCCATGTTAGATGAATATAAGTAACGATCCGCGTCTTTTATATAGTAAAGTTTGCCGTTGATGATTTTGAAGTTGTAAACCCCAAATGGGGTAACCGCCACCGTATCGTTGGTATTCAAATTGATTTTGTAAATTCGATTCAAGCTCTGGTTGTCGACGGGAAACGGCGAACCCATCACATACGCGTCGCTGCCGATGATTGTCGTGGAACGGTTGCCCCCAAAGCCTAGGCCGCCGCCATCGCCATACTCGATATGCTGTCCGTAAATGAGATTCGGATTGCCCACATTTTTACGGTTGCTGCCATCTTGCCCTGTCAGCACCAGACTCAGATTGTTGCCTGACGGCGGCACAGACTGGTCAATGATTAAAGTGCCGTTCGGCGTATTTTTAAAATCGAGGTATCCCCGCTGCACGACGGCGGCTTTTCCATCGTCGTTTACTTTGCAGTACACATCGGAGCCCATGATAGCTCCTCCGACATGGTACGTAAACCACAGTTCGCCGTAGGATACCCAAAATCTTATATACCTGCCAAGGCCGTAAACGGAACTTCTATCATATTCATACACCGGTTCTTTGGCCGACACGTTATTTACAGGCGCTCTGTAAATCCGGTTCATGTTGTCCGTCGCCTCGGAAAAATAATAGTACCCTTTAAACACGGCAACACCGGTTTCCCCAGCGTCGGCCGGAAGATTCGCTGTTGTAACCCGCGGGTTGCCGGAATTGACGGAAAGTCCTTCCGAGTCGCTCCATGCATAGTCCCAACCGAACTCATCATGGGCGAATTTCCATGTCAGCGGGAAATAGGTGACATCGTTAAAGCTCAAGAGCGGGTAAGGCTCTTCGGTATTATCGATTTTCTTTCCGCCAATGGAAATTTCGGATGCAGAAACGGTTGCTTTGTACGAATTCGAATTTTTATTACTTGTTGTGTACGGCATATACGACGAAGTGACGCCGCTTTTAAAAATGTTCAATCCTCCTTCCGGCGACCACTCCGTCTGCAGCCCCAAAAGCCTGCAATCGAACCATGTCATCGGGACGTAGGTGATATCTTTATAAACGAGCAGCGGATACTGTCTGTATCGATTGTCAACTTCATTTCCGTTTAGCTTCACCGTAAAGTCCGGCAGCGTAACCCTGACGCTTTGCCCGGCAGCCGAGCTTTTCGCGGGAGCCGCCATCAAGCCCCAACAAGCGGTAATGAACACCGCCCCTAACAAAACTTTACGCTTCATTCCAATTCCCCTCCCTTTCCTCACAAGCAATTCTTTTCCATAACCTTAGACGCGCAGTTTTGAAAAAGGTTACGAAGCCGGCGCTATCATGCGCGAAGCGGTACGGCAAAGTGCTTGGGTCACCGCCACCGCCCGCCATTTCAATTGAATTTTTCTATTTTTAAATTGAAATTTTCTATTGAAAAGCGCATTGACGATGGCAAAAAGCAGTGATAAGTTTATAACAAATCTAAAACCGATATAAAGCATAGGAATTATCGACTTTAGTATTGCAGCTCGATTTCTATTCGAAAACGGAAGGGGAATATGATCATGACAACGATAAAAGCATCTGCCGAAGACGTGCGCAGCGAAGACTCCGCGCAATTGATCCGGGAGCTTAGCGCTGAACTTGCGGCGCTGTATCAGCATTCCGACGGAGGCGCGGGCTTCAAGCCGGAGGACGTCGAAGCGCCCCGCGCAGCGTTCGTCGTCGCCCGCCTTGACGGCCATCCGGTCGGCTGCGGAGCGCTTCGCCCGCTGGACGAGACGACCGTCGAAGTCAAAAGAATGTACACGCGCGCCGATTACCGCCGCAAGGGCGTAGCGCAGGCGATTCTCGCCGAGATCGAGCGCCTTGCGGCCGCATTCGGCTACAGCAGCATCAAGCTGCAGACCGGTCCTTTGCAGCCTGAAGCGGCTGCGCTTTACGAACGGGTCGGCTACTACCGGGTCCCGATCTTTAGCGGGGACTGGGACCGCGTGCTGGCCTACCAAAAAGATATTGCGCCCGTACCCGAACGAACGAAATAAAGTTCCGGCCCACAACCAATAAACAGGTCCCGCGCACAGGGGAGCTGTTTTTTTGCCTAATCGGTTATAGTCGCTGAACGAATTGGCGGCCCAGTCCCATCATGTGGTACTATTTTCATACCTATGAACTGCTGCTGTGGAGGGGGCCTATTGATGCGGAATAGCGAAGGTACGGAAATCAAGATACGCCGGTTGGGGCATACGGAAGTAGAAAAGGTGCGGCTGCTAATGCTTGACGTGATTTCACGGCTTCCTTCCCAAGAGCTTTTTGCCATGGATGAAGAAGAGTACTTGCAAGAGCACGTTGAGGAAAAAGGTAAAATATACGGCGCCTACCTGGGTGGGAAGCTTGCGGCATATTCGGTTCTGGCGTTTCCCGGTATGAGTGAAAGCAATCTCGGAAGAGAATTCGGGGTGCCGGAGCGGGAATTGCCTCTCATTGGAGTTTTGGATTCGACGGTAGTCCATGAATCCGTTCGCGGTCTTGGTTTGCAGAGGCATTTTCATCAGCTGCGCGAACTTCGCGCCAGGGAGAGAGGCTGTCGATACCTGTATTCAACTGTTCATCCCGACAACCTCCCAAGTATGAACAATTTGGAAGCCGCGGGCTTTATCCTGCAATTTACCCGACCGATGTATGGGGGGAAAATCAGGCATTGCTACTCAAAACGACTATTTGGCTGATTAGCTGATAGTGGACGTTAGCCGGATGAGCCGCTCATCCGGCCAGGTTTGTATGGTGGACAAAGCGGATTAAGAAATGTATTGACACCGGTGAGGATGTGGATTATATTGAAAACAATCTTAATTCCGAGTTAATACATTGGAATAATCGAATTAAAATGTTTCATTATTGTTGGGGGCTGCCGCAATGAATATTGAGAATATCGAAGCATTCGTTTACGTCATTCACTATGGTAGTTTTATGAAGGCGGCGGAGCTGCTGTTTTTGTCGCAGCCGTCGGTGACAGCCCGCATTCAATCGCTGGAGCGCGAGCTGGATTGCAAGCTGTTTGACCGGATCGGGAAGCAGATTCACTTGACCGAGGAAGGGAAAAAGTTTTTGCCCTATGCGCAGCAGCTGCTGCAAACGTACCAGAAAGGCAAAATCCAGCTTAAGCAAAAAAAAGCGCTGCCGAACGAGCTGCGCATCGGCTGTACGGTGTCCGTATCCAATTACGTGATACCGAAAATGATCCCGAAGCTGAAGCTCAAATATCCGGATATGCATTTTCATTTGACGACCGGCGTGACGGATGAGATCGTCCATAAAGTTTTGAACAAGGAGCTGGATTTAGGTTTTGTGCGCGGTGTGACGCATCCCAACATTTTATCGGCAAAGCTCTATGAAGATCCGATTCGCCTATATGTCTATGAAGGGCATCCGTTTATAGGAAACAGGCAAGTATCGATAGAGGAGATTGCCAAGCATCCGCTCGTGTTTTTTGAATGCGGGTCGCTGGATTGGATGCGGATTCATCGCATTTTCGAAAGCTTGAATGTGCCCCCGAATATCGAAATCAAGACGGACAACTCGGAAACGGCGAAAAAGCTTGTGCTGCAAAAAGCCGGCATTTCGTTTTTGCCTGGGCTGTGCGTCAGCCGGGAAGTGGAGGACGGCAAGCTGTTTCCTATTGATTTTCCGGAAACTTCGAGCGTTTCCCTGCAAACCAATTTGATCGCTCTTAACGGCGGCAGCACGTTGTTTTTCAACAGCATTATAGAAATATGTAAAATGTTGCCGATCTAAGAAAGCCATTCATATTCGAATGTTTAATATGCATATAGAAAAACTCTATTATCCATTTTGCGGCGAAAATGATAAATTAGTTTCAAGCTTAATTCATATAAAACCTGTAGGAATTATGTGTTAAATAAAACAACTTTGAAGCGCATGGGGGAAACGAATATGAAAAAATGGACGGTTTGGGCGGCAACACTTACTTTGGCATTGACGGCGGCGGGCTGCGGTGCGAAAAGCGCGGACTCTACAGCGGACAAAGCGGCGGAAGGTACGAAGGCGCAGGCAGCGGCAGCCGGAACCGAATCGGCAAAGGTGAAAAAAATTATCGTAGGAACGGGCACCCAGTTCCCTAACGTAGCTTTTCTGGACAGCAGCGGCAAGCTGACCGGTTACGACATCGAGCTCGTCAGAGAGATCGACAAGCGTCTTCCCGATTATGAGTTCGAGTTCAAAACGATGGATTTCACCAACCTGCTTCTCAGCCTGGAAACGAACAAAATCGATTTCGTCGCTCACGAAATGGAGAAAAATCCGGAACGGGAGCAGAAATATTTGTTTAATAACGAACCGTACGCTTTCTGGAAAACGAAGGTGATCGTGTCCAAAGACAACACGGCGATTCAATCGATCGACGATCTGAAAGGCAAGAAGGCGCTGACGACCGCTACGAGCGCGGAAGCGACGCTGCTGGAAAAATACAACAAGACGAATAACAACGCCATCAATATCGTGTACCAAAGCGGAGCGGCTAACGATTCCGTCAGCCAGCTGACGTCGGGACGCGCAGACGGAATGCTGGGGGCGGACTTCCTGCTTCCGCTGATCGATCCGCAAAGCAAACTGAAAGCGGTAGGCCCCATTCTCGAAGAGGCCGAAGTGCGGTTTTTGTTCCGCAAAAACGATAAAGACGAGCAGGTTCTCGCCGACAAAATCGATGAGGCGCTGAAGGCGATCAAAGCCGACGGTACGCTTTCCAAGCTCAGCACGCAATGGCTCGGCGGCGATTTCACCAAAAAAGAAGATACCAAGTAGTGAGCATTTAATTCCGGATTTTAAGGAAGGTGAAGTCGTCATCATGGGCAAACAATTCGATATCACCTATGTGTTTGATTTTATCCCGAAACTGTTGTCGTATTTGAATATTACGCTGTTTATCGTCGCTTGTTCCATGCTGCTCGGGGTTGTCGTCGGACTGCTCGTCGCCCTCCCCAGGCTGTACGATATCCCGGTGTTAAAGCGTTTTTCGCAAGTGTACGTATCCTTCTTCCGGGGAACGCCGATTTTGATCCAGCTGTTCCTCATTTATTACGGTTTGCCGGAGACGCTGAAGCTGATCGACGTGGACGTCTCCAGAGCTCCCGTGCTGACTTTCGTCATTTTGACTTTCGGGCTAAACGCCGGAGCCTTCATATCGGAGGTGATCCGGGCGGCGGTCAAAGCGGTGGACCGGGGCCAGGTCGAAGCCGCTTATTCCGTCGGGATGACCGGGTATCAGGCGTTCACGCGAATTATTGCGCCGCAGGCGCTGGCGATATCGCTGCCCAATTTTGCCAACCTGCTTATCGCCCATTTAAAAGATACGTCGCTCGCTTTTTCGCTGGGGGCGATGGAACTGATGGGCAAGGCGCAGACGCTCGGCGCCGCTACGCAGCATTTTATAGAAACGTATATTTCGCTTTCGCTGATCTATTTTGTCATCTGCTACGGTCTGGAAAAGATTTTCCAGTTGATCGAAAAACGTTTGCTTCGCTACGAGCAGCGCATCGTTTCCGAACAACCGCAGCCGAAATCGCGGCGCTTGTTCAAAGGAGTCTGGGCTGCGCAGCCCGGTAAAGGAGGGTATCAGCCATGAAGCTCGATCCCGTGTTTATTTGGACGGCTTTCGTTCAACTGCTGTCTGCGCTGCCGACTACGCTCGTCATTACGGTTGTCTCGGTATTTTTCGGCTTTATGATCGGTTCGGCGGTCGCTTTGATCCGGATTTACCGCATTCCTGTGCTTCATTACTTGGCCGCCGCCTATGTTACGTTCGTTCGCGGCACGCCGATGCTGATGCACCTGCTGCTCATTTATTTCGGGCTGCCGATGCTGCTGGACGCTTTTGCCGCCGCAATCGGCTGGAGCTTCAGATCGACATCGATTCCGATGATCGGTTTTGCTTTTATTTCCTTCTCGATTACGGCAGGGGCTTATTTATCCGAAGTGGTCCGCTCGGGAATACTCGCCGTCAATCGCGGGCAGATGGAAGCGGCCTACTCAATCGGCATGACGACGCCCCAGGCGCTCAGGCGGATCGTGCTCCCGCAGGCACTTGCCGTCAGTTTACCGAATTTATCCAACTCGCTGATCGGCATGCTGCACGGGTCGACGCTCGCTTTTACCGTATCGGTCGTTGAAATCAATGCCAAAGCGCAGATTGTCGCTACGACAAACTGGAAATTTTTTGAGGCATACATTGCCGCGGCCCTGCTTTTTTGGGGAGTGACCATGCTGATCGAAAAGCTGACAGGGCAGCTGGAAAAACGAATCAATCTGTACAACCGAGGTGGCGTATCATGATCAAACTGACGAATATTACGAAAGCTTTCGGCAAGCACGAGGTGCTCAAAGGCATTGACCTGACCGTGAAAAAGGGTGAAGTCGTTTGTATTCTCGGCCCCAGCGGTTCCGGCAAAACGACGCTGCTCCGCTGCCTGAACTTCCTGGAGAAGCCGAATGACGGCGAGGTGGCGATCGGCGATTTCAGCGTCAACTGCAAGCGTCCGAGCAAAGCGGACATTCATACCCTGCGCCGCAAAACGGCGATGGTGTTCCAGCATTACAATTTGTTCAAGCATAAAACGGTGCTGGAAAATGTGATGGAAGGGCTCGTGATCGTACAAAAGCAATCGAAGGAAGCCGCCCGCGCCAAAAGCGTGCAAATGCTGGAAAAAGTCGGGCTGGGCAGCAAGCTGGACGCATTTCCGAGCCAGTTGTCCGGCGGACAACAGCAGCGTGTCGGCATCGCCCGGGCGCTGGCGCTGAACCCGGAAGTCATTTTGTTCGACGAGCCGACTTCGGCGCTGGACCCCGAGCTTGTGGGCGAGGTGCTGGACGTGATCCAGAAAATCGCCAGGGAAGGGATTACGATGATCGTCGTCACCCATGAAATGGGCTTTGCCCGCGACGTGTCCAATCATGTCGTTTTCATGGACGGCGGGGTCATCGTGGAAGAGGGCAAGCCGCAGGAAATTTTCGGTTCGGCCAAAGAGGAGCGCACCCGGCAGTTTTTGAAGCGGATTACTCCCGAGTGGAGCTATACGATATAACGATATTCAGATAGGAGTGCTGAGCCATGGAAATCAAATTTGGCATTTTGGATCAAAGCGTTATTTTACCCGGAGAGAATGCGGAGGACGCCTTGCGGCATACGGTTGAACTGGCGAAAAAAGCGGAGGAGTGGGGCTATGACCGTTTTTGGGTTTCCGAGCATCACGATTCCGATCAATTGGCGGGTTCCTCGCCGGAAGTATTGATTTCTCACCTGCTGGCCAAAACGGAGCGCATCCGCATCGGCTCCGGCGGCATTATGCTGCAGCATTACAGCCCTTACAAAGTGGCTGAGAACTTCAATGTGCTCGCTTCGCTCGCGCCGGGCAGAATCGATCTCGGCATCGGCAGAGCGCCCGGCGGTCTGCCGCGCTCGACGCAGGCGCTGCAGCAAGGAATTGCCGAGCCTGCTTCCTTATCGGATAAGCTGAAGGAGCTCCAGCAATTTGTGAGCAACCGTCTGAAGGACGATCACCCGCTGGCAGGCTTGCGCGTTTCGCCGATTCCGGCGCAGCCTGCGGACATTTACCTGCTCGGAGCGAGCAGGGCCAGCGCCGAACTGGCTGCCGAACTCGGGCTTCCGTACGTGTTCGCCCTGTTCATCAACGGCGATCACGCCGTGGCCGCAGCGGCTTTCGAAGCTTACCGCAGCGGGTTCAACCGCAGCGGCGGGGCTGAGCCGAAAGCGATACTCGCGCTTTCACTCATTGTCGCCGACTCGGAAGAGGAAGCGAAGGAACTGGCCGGCGAGTACAAAAACGTCAAAATTCATTTGGAAAACGGCAAAACGCTGACTGTCGGCACGCTGGAGCAGGCCGAAGAGTACGGACGCCAGACTAACGCCAAATTTACGGTCGAAGAAAAGCAGGCGGAAGTGACGAAGGGCTCGAAAGAAAGCGTGCGCTCCCAATTGCTCGACATTCAAAACAAGTATGGGTTGGACGAATTTATGATCACGACGCCGGTGAAAGATTTCGCAAAGCGCATTCGTTCCTTCGAATTGCTGAAAGAAGCTTTCTCCGGGCTGCACGTATGAGACGTGCACGGAGGGAAGGAGAGCGCTTATGAGCGGTGAAACTTTGGTGCCGTCTTTGACGGATTTGGATTTCGGGCAAAAGCTGGTTGCCATCCGGCGTCAGCTGCACCAAAACCCGGAATTGTCCAACGAGGAATTCCAGACGACTGCGTCGATCCGCGAATGGCTGCGGGAAGCGGACATCCGGATTGCCGATTTCCCTCTCCGGACCGGCGTCATCGCCGAGGTCGGCGGGCGGAGCGGCGGCCCCGTCATCGCGCTGCGGGCCGATATCGACGCGCTGCCGGTCCAGGAGGAAACGGGACTGCCTTACGCTTCGCAGACGGCGGGAAAAATGCACGCCTGCGGGCACGATTTCCATACGGCCGCCATACTGGGGACGGCGTTTTTGCTCAAGCAGCGCGAGCATGAGCTGCAGGGCACGGTGCGGTTTATTTTCCAGCCGGCCGAAGAGAAGGCGCAGGGAGCCGAGCAGGTCATCGCCAGCGGAGCGCTGCAGGATGTGCAGGCCATCTTCGGCATGCACAATAAGCCCGATCTTCCGGTCGGGACGATCGGCATCAAGTCCGGCCCGCTCATGGCTGCCGCGGACGGGTTCGTGATCGAAGTCAAAGGGCACGGCACGCATGCCGCGGTCCCGGATGCGGGCATCGATCCGATCGTTGCGGGCGCCCATATCATTACGGCGCTCCAATCTATCGTGAGCCGCAACATCAACTCGCTACAAAGCGCTGTCATCAGCGTCACCCGCATCCATAGCGGAACGGCCTGGAACGTCATCCCGGAGAAAGCCGTTCTGGACGGCACGGTGCGCACGTTCGACGAAAAGGTCCGCTCGCTTGTCATCCGCCGCTTGGAGCAGGTGGTCGAGGGCGTGGCTGCGGCTTACGGGACGACGGCGTCCGTGCGCTGGGTGAAGGGGCCGCCATCCGTGCAAAATGACGCGAAGCTGGCGGAGCTCGCCGCCCGGGCCGCGAACGGCACAGGCTTGAACGTCGTTGTGCCGACGCCTTCGCCAGCAGGGGAAGATTTTGCTTTTTATCAAAAACAGGTGCCTGGCGTATTCGTGTTTATGGGCACTTCCGGTTCGAAGGAATGGCACCATCCGGCATTCGATCTGGACGAACGCGCTCTGCCCGTCAGCGCGCAATATTTTGCCGAGTTGGCCGAGCTTGCTTTGAGTCAGCCGGAATTATTCGGGAGCACATTGGAGGTTAAAAAATGAGTGTGAGCGAAATCGATATTCAATCTTATCTGGATAAGCATCAACAGCTGAAAACCGCGATAGAAGGGCTCTCCGACGAGCAGTTGAAGTGGAAAGCGGCGCCGGAATCGTGGAGTGTGACCGAGGTGCTGTCGCATCTGGCCGATCATAACATCGTCGTTTCTTTCCGCATCCGGGAAATTATTTCAGGCTCGACCGCCCAGCTGCCGGCATTCAGCCAGGACCCTTGGGTCAGCGACGCAAAGGCAAACGAAGGCTCTGCTGCGGATATTTTGGACATTTTCCATGCGTTATTGGTTTATAACAGTTTATTGTTCAAACGGCTGTCGGCGGAGGATTGGGACAAAACGGCCGTCAATTTTAAAGGGCAGACGGTGTCGCTGAAAGACGTCGTTTCATCGTTTGTCGCCCACGTACAGGTGCATCTGGCGCAAATTAGCCGGATCAAGCTGGCGGAGAGCGAAGCAAGTAAAGTCGGCTGACCGGGGCCGGGGAAGAACGGAGGCGGGGAACTATGAGCGTGCACGAGGTGCGGATTCGCGAAGCGAATAGCGCGGACCGGCAGGCTATCCTGCAAGTTACGCTGGACGCGTATGTGCAGTATGCAAATACGCTGCCACCTGAGGGCTGGCAGCAGTACAAGGATTCGATCGTCGCCTCGATCGAAAGCGATGGCGCTGAGGCGCGGCTCGTCGCCGAAATCGACGGGGAGGTTGTAGGCAGCGTGCTGCTGTTCGCGTCGTCTGCGGCGGCATACGGCGCACCGGAGCTGGACATCAACTCCCCGATCATCCGGCTGCTGGCCGTTTCCCCGCAGGCCCGGGGGCGAGGTATCGCCACGGCGCTCATTAAAGAAAGCGCCCGGCGCTCGCTGGAGTCCGGCGCACAGACGCTTCATTTGCACACGTCGGACATGATGGCGTCGGCGGTGAAGCTGTACGAGCGGCTCGGCTTCGAACGGGCCTTCGACAAGGACATTCAAAAAGGCGACACTCTGGTCAAAAGCTACCGGCTTCATTTAAAACAAGCAGCTTTATTATGAGAGGACGGAACGAACATGCCAAAACGTAAACAACTGAAATTGGGCGCAATCATTCACGGCGTAGGCGGCAATGTGTCCGGATGGCGTCATCCCGACGCGATTACGGACGCCAGCGTAAACTTCGGATTTTACAAGCAGCAGGCGCAAAAAGCCGAATCCGGCAAGTTCGATCTGCTGTTCATTGCGGACGGCCTTTATATTACGGAAAAATCGATCCCGCACTTTTTGAACCGTTTCGAGCCGATTACGATATTGTCCGCGCTTGCGGCCGTAACGAAGAACATCGGTCTTGTAGGCACGTTATCGACCACGTACAGCGAGCCGTTCACGGTGTCCAGGCAGTTCGCTTCCCTCGATAAAATCAGCGACGGGCGCGCAGGCTGGAACATTGTCACTTCTCCGCTCGAAGGCTCGGCCAAAAACTTCGGCAAAGAGAACCATCCGGCCCATCCGGAGCGCTACCGGATTGCCGGCGAGTTTTTGCAAGTAGCGCGCGGGCTGTGGGATTCGTGGGAAGACGATGCGTTTGTCCGGGATAAAGAGAGCGGCGTATTTTTCGATCCGGCGAAAATGCATACGCTCAATCACAAAGGGGAATTTTTCTCCGTGCAGGGCCCGCTCAACATTGCCCGTTCGAAGCAGGGGCAGCCGGTTATTTTTCAGGCGGGAGCGTCCGAGGACGGCCGTGCGTTTGCGTCCAGGGTGGCGGATGCCATTTTCGCCGGTCATGAGACGCTCGAAGAAGCCCAGGCTTATTATCAGGATATTAAAAGCAGAGCGGCCGCTCACGGGCGTTCGCCGGACGACGTCGTGATTTTGCCGGGAATCGGCCCGATTATCGGGCGCACTGAAGAAGAGGCTGAGCGCAAATATCAGGAACTTGCGAATTTGGTTACGATCGATAAGGCGCTCGATTTCCTCGGCCGCTTTTTCGAGCATCACGATTTTTCCCAGTATCCGCTTGACGAGCCGTTCCCGGATCTGGGCGATTTCGGCAGCAACAGCTTCCGCAGCGGCACGGATAAAATCAAGCGCGACGCCAAGGAGAACAATTGGACGCTCCGTCAGGTGGCGCTCAGCGTGGCGACGCCGCGCGGCGAATTTACAGGAACGGCGGAGCAGGTTGCGGACCGCGTACAAAAATGGTTCGAGGAAGGCGCGGCGGACGGCTTCATCATCGCTGCCTCCATTCCGAAAGCGCTGGACGATTTCGTCGATCTGGTCGTCCCGATTTTGCAGGAACGCGGCCTATTCCGGAAAGACTACGAATCCGACACGCTGCGCGGCAATCTGGGGGTTCCGATTCCGGCGAACCGCTACACGAAGGTGGAAGCGCACAGCTGAGGTGAGGTATGGATACGGCATCGATTTGGGGCTATATCGATACTTTGGAGGAAGAGCTGGTGGAGATCCGCAGGGATTTGCACAGACATCCGGAAATTTTGTTTGACGTAGTCCGCACCTCGGCCATAGTGGCTGATTTGCTGGAACGATGGGGCTTGGAAGTGGAGCGCCGCTGCGGCAAGCATTTCGGCATGGGCGTTGTCGGCACGCTGCGCGGCGGCAAGCCGGGAAAGACGGTCGTGCTGCGCGCCGATATGGACGCCCTGCCGATTCGGGAAGAGAACGAAACGCCGTACAAATCGCTGCAAGACGGCGCGATGCACGCTTGCGGCCATGACGCTCATACCGCGATGCTGCTCGGCGCCGCCAAGGCGCTCAGCCGGTTCCGGGATGAGCTGCCAGGTACGGTCAGGTTTGTGTTTCAACCGGCCGAGGAGGGGGCGCAGGTCAGCCCGCTGGACGGACGGCTGATTAGCGGCGGCGCGGATTTGGTGGAATCCGGCGTGCTGGACGGCGCGGATCTGTGTTTCGCGCTGCACGTATGGCCGGAGCTGCCGATCGGCACGATCGGCGTCCACCCCAAATATGCGATGGCTGCGTCCACGCATTTTAAGGTGCAGTTTCACGGTGTGTCCGGGCATCACAGCACGCCGCATTTGGCGGCGGACGCGCTGCTGATGGCAGCCCAGTTCGCCATGGACATGAAGGTCGCGGTGGCGAGCGAAATCGACCCGCTGGAGCCTGCGGTGCTGTCCTTCGGCACGCTAAAGGCAGGCACTGTCCTGAATGCGATTGCCGCGGACAGCGAAATCACGGGCTCTTACCGCACGTTCAGCGACGGGGCAGTGGAGCGGATCAGGCAGTCGATCGAGCGCCGCGCGCAGGCGATCGCCGGCAATTACGGCGGCACCTGCGCGCTGAGCTTCCGCATGGGCACGGCGCTGTGGAATGACAGCGAAGCCGCCCGGCTTGCGCTGCAGGCGGGTGCCGAGGTGCTGGGCCGGGCCCAGGCGGTTTCGCTGGAAACGCTGAGCCTGGCAGGCGAAGATTTCGCCTTGTATCTCAAGCGCGTTCCCGGCGCGTTTGCTTTTATCGGCGTCGGGAACCGCGATAAAGGATTTACGCATTCCGTTCATCATCCCCGATTCGATCTCGATGAACGCGTTTTGCTGTACGGGGCCAAAGTCCACGTACAGTTCGTGAAAGAGGCCTCGCGGCAGTAAGCGCGCGCGTGCTCGTGTGTACGCACGCGTGGCGGGGCTGGACGCGAGAAGGCGGGCCGCGCGCGGGTGTAGTGCCGGCTGCCTTTTTGTTTTGCGGCTCCCGCTTGACTCTCCGGCAGGTGAAAGGTATCGTTTGAGGCGTTGACAGCGGCCTGAAACGATCCATCCGCCCCTCGGAGCGTTGAAGTGGGCTCATGTGCGCCAAAAGCCTGCAAAAGTACATCTTTTTTCTCCTTGATGCCCTTCCCTCGAAATATTCCTGCAAATCTGCAGTTTTTTTCGCCAAATCGCCTGTTCAGGCGGGTTATTGCCGAAAATTCCTGCACTATCGCAGGCTTTTCCCCCAAATGCCCCGCCGCCTGAGAAAAAGCCTGCACTTTTGCAGGCTTTCGGGCCGGCAAGCGCTCCACAGACGGTTGTATCGGCTCAGCAGGCGGCAAACCAGCCCATCTACCTCCAGCCAGCCAACCACTCTAACTAGTCCAATCCCACCAGCCGCACCCAACCAGTCAAATCAATCCACCACACCCGCAGAAATTAACTAGTCTAACCAATCCCAATCCCAATCGCACCGGCAGAATCAACTCGTCCAACCAGTCCATCTACTCCACTCGACCAACCGCCCTAACTTATCCAATCACTCCAACCGAGCCAGCCAACCGAATCAGTCCACCCGCACCGGCAGAAATTAAGTCCCTGCGCTTCTCCAAAAGCGGCGCGCAGCAAGGCGAATTCCGGCCAACTGCTGCCGGTGCTAACTGCCGCCCGTTCGCGGTACAGCGATCTTTTGACAATTGGATGGGCATAATAACGCAAAAGTGGTTGATGAAGTGAACGCTTGTTTCATATATACTTCTTTTTATAACACGTTGATTGTGTAAAGAAAGGGCGGTTTGCTATGTCTATGTATGCTTATTATGCGATTTTTTCCGTGATTTTGCTGTTTGGCCTGTTTGGCACGTTTATGGTCGGTTTTTCGCGCAAAAACAGGGAAGGGGATCAAACTTACTTTCAAAAAACGGGGACGAAATGGATCCGGCTTTCGGCCCTTTATGTGATAGCCATTGCCGCGGGAGTGTTGGCGCTAATCGTGTACATCCGGCAATAGGCCGGATAAATTATCGCCGCGCCAACGCTATTTGCTGCGGGACGCGGCCGTTTTGCCCTGCAGCTGCAGGGCGTCGCGAAGGCACTCAAGCCCAGGTGCAATTTGCTCGAAGCGCGGTCTCGCAAAGCTGATACGAATGCAGCCCTGATCCGAGCCGTAAACGCTTCCCGGCACGAACAGGACGCCTCTTTTTATCGCTTCGTCCAGCAATTTGAAATTGTCGACTTCGCGATTGATTTTGCACCAGAGGTTGAGTCCTCCCTGAGGCGGAGTAAATGCAACGGAATCGCCCATGATCGACCGCAATCCTTGCATGAGCTCGTCTCTCCTGATGCGCAGGCGTTCACGCAACCCGGCGATTTGAGTCTGAAAATGCCCGTCCCGGATAAATTGATTGGCTACCCATTGCGGGATGCTGCTTAAGCCGAAATCCATCTGCTGTCTGGCATCCGTCAAGCGGTTCACGACGGTTTGCGGTGCGATCATCCAGCCAATCCGCAGGCCGGATGCGGCGATTTTGGATAAGGAGCCGATGTACAGTACATTGCCGGTCTTATCCAGCGATTTAAGTGTGGGCGGCGGATTTCCGTCAAAAGCGGTCAGCGTAAAAGGATCGTCCTCGACGATAGGGATTCCGAGCTCCGCGGCAATTTGCAGCAAGCGGATTTTGCGCTCCGCAGCCAGGACGCTGCCTGTCGGATTTTGAAAGTTCGGATTCAAAAAAATCATGCGTATCCGGTGCTGCTTGTACAGGTTGGCGACATCCTGGGGATCGATTCCTTGATCGTCGACAGGCAAGCGGAACAGGCGGAGCCCCGCCGATTGGAACATCGGCAGCGAATAGCAGTAGGACGGATCTTCTATGGCAACGGCGTCTCCCGGACTGAGGAGGCACTGGGTAATCAAGTACAACGATTGTTGGGAACCCGAAGTGATCAAGATCGACGAATCCGTGCTTTGGATTTGAAGGTGCCGCTCAAGAAACGAAACGAGAGTTTCCCGAAGCGGAGCGTATCCTTGCGGATCGTCGTAGCCGAGCTGCTCCTCGAAGGGCTGTTTTTGCAGCAAATCGCGCACGATTTCGTTCGGAAACAGGTCGGGGGACAGTTCGCCGCTCGCAAAATCGATGATAGACGGTTTTTTTCGCAGTTCCTCGCGGATGCGGCGGATAAAGGGAAGATTCGGAAGGAACGTGCCGCCTTCCACATAGGTTTTCCAGTTGGGCGTCTGTTTGGGGGCAATTCCCCATTTATGCCGGGTTACTCTGGTGCCGCTTCCTTTGGCGCTCTCGACGATGCCGGATGCCCGCAGTTCCTCGTAAGCTTGCACGACGGTGCTGCGGTTGACGCCAAGGCTGTCCGCTAATTTTCTTTCCGAAGGAAGGACGCTTCCGGGAGGAAATTCTCCAAAAGAAATTCTCCGTTCCACGTAATCCGCTATTTGCCGGTAGATGGGCTTTTTGCTCGATCGGTCCGGTTTCCACATATGTTCTCATCACCTTATTTCATTATGGCCAAGTAGCAAGCAGAGTAAAGCATCATTAGTATATCATCCGGGGCGGAAAAGCATATAGCCGGGTTTGCCGCTATTGTTCCAAATTTTTGAACTTGATAGGGCCAAAAAGAAAATCGTCTTGCCAAACAGCCGTTTGCCTATTACTATAAACGGGTTAGGGTATTGTTTGCTTGTTCGAAAGGGGATTCATACATAAATGGACAAACTGTTCGGTAAAAAAATTGCGATTGCCGGGTCGAGAAAAACGGATGAGATGAGCGTACTGATTGAGAAGCAGGGCGGGATTCCGCTCGTTCGCCCGCTGCAAGGGCTGCTTCGGTTCGATGAAACGGCGGTTGAACAAGAGCTGCATGTTTGCGCGAACGAAAAGGTGGACTGGTTCGTCCTTACGACAGGCATCGGAACGGAAACGCTGCTGGATGCTGCCGCGAAGCTCGGCATTCACACGGCTTTGCTGCAAAAGATGAAGGAAGCGAAGGTGGCGGCGCGGGGGTATAAGACGTTCGCCCTGCTGAAGAAGTTGGATATCCAGCCTGAAGTTGTCGACGAGGATGGGACGACACAAGGATTGATCAATGGTTTGGCCGATTGCGATTTCGCGGGCCGGACGGTAGCCGTTCAGCTGCATGGGGAGCCGCAGCCGGCGTTGATCCAATTTTTGGAAGAGAGGGGCGCTCGTGTCATTCAGCTGCTTCCTTATCGGCACGTTGCGCCGGACTCGACGGTACTGGAAACGATTTGCGGCGAGCTGTTGGGCGGAATGATCGATGCAGTTTGCTTCACTACCGCGGTACAAGTGCGCTATTTGTTTGACTATGCGAGGCAGCAAGGGATTGACGGCGCGGTTCGGGAAGCTTTTGCCGAGCGTGTCCAAGCGGTTGCGGTCGGCAAAGTGACGGCCGAGGCTTTGAATAACGAACAGATCGATCTTGTCATCGTGCCGGAGAGCGAGCGGATGGGCGCGATGATTATCGAGCTGGCGAAGCACTACGCGGGTGCGTCAACCGAAGGTTAACTCGCGGCGAAAGGGGGGATTCCATGCCATTTGAGGTCACTCCGTATCCGGAATGGTCCTGGTCCGTATCCCGGCACCAAGTTTTGCTGGACTGCCCGCGAAAGTATTATTTTCAGTATTACGGCGCGCACAACGGATGGTTGAGAGAGGCGGAAGCAAGCCGGCAAACGGTTTACAGACTCAAGCAGCTGCAAAATTTGTATCTGCTGTTCGGCTCCGTTTTGCACGATAAAGCATTGAAAGCGGTGCTGCAGTGGCAAAAAAACCGGACGCTGCCGGAACGGGAGACGATGGCTGCCGAGATGCGGGCCGAGCTGAACCGGGCTTACGTGGACTCCCGGAACAAACAGGCGTGGTGGCACCAGCCCAAAAACAAAACGATGCTTCATGAAATGTATTACGAAGGCAATCTGCCGCCTGACCGTGTGCAAACGATAAAAGCGAGGCAGCAGGTGTGCTTGGATCATTTGCTCGGTTCCGAAAGTTTGGCTGAATTGTGTAGGGACACGAATTTGGAAATTTTGGAAATGGAGCAATTGGATTACATACTCATCAACGGGACTAAAGTATACGTAAAGCTGGACTTATTATACAAAAATAAAGACGGTTTCTGGACGATCGTAGACTGGAAAACGGGCAAAGACGACGAAAGCTACAAAGAACAAGTACAGGTATATGCCTTATACTTGAACGTGAAATACGGGGCTCAGCCTGAAAAGATGAAAATTAAAATTGAAAACTTGCTCTCCGGCGAGTGCAGTAAAATAGAAGTGAACGACTCCGACCTGGAGGAAGTCAGGAAGCAAATTACGGACAGCCAGTTGGAGATGGCAAAGTTTCTGGAAGACATAGCGGCCAACAAGCCGAAGCCTATCGATTATTTTTCTTCATTTCCTAGGAAATATAAGTGTGCCTCTTGCAATTACCGGGAAGTTTGCGGCGATGCATTTGTATGAATTGTCTTATTTGGGAAATAGCGGGGATTGGTGGGCGGCAAATTGGTCTGCGTGCGACTTTGTGGTAATATATGAACAGTCGTAACTAAAAGTATTCATAGATGCAGGCCGGTTTATTAGACATATGTTGCAAGCGGCGGCAAAGTGGCTAGGTGGTGGTCCCAACATGCTGTCCATGACGGCTGACATTCTTCAAATGATAAGAAAATCCAAACTGCCGCTCTCAAAAGCGGACATAGCAAGCAAAGCCGGCGTATCCTTGTCGGCGGTTTCGGATCATATCGAACGGCTGCTGGAAGGGAACCTGATCGAAGGTTCCAGCATCGGCGCATCGAGTGGCGGAAGAAAGCCGAAACAATACGCGCTGAACGCGGGCTGCGGATTTATTGTTTCAATTGAGCTGGGCACCGCGGTCGCTCAGGTGGCGATAACCGATTTTAATTGCCAAATCATAGACTCGGCTGCGTCGGCGATTCAGATCCAGGATGGACCTGAAACCGTTTTGACCCGGTTGCACGAGTGCGTGGAACGATTGCTGAAAACAAACGGCATCGAGAGCCGTTCGGTCAAAGGAATCGGGATCGGCATCCCGGGCCCTGTCGAATTTTCGTCCGGCCGGCCGGTTTCGCCGCCGATTATGCCGGGTTGGGACCAGTATCCGATCAAACAGTTTTGGTCCGCTTATTTCGATTGCCCTTGCTACATCGATAACGATGTCAACATTATGGCGCTCGGGGAGTACGCCAAAGGCTTGAACTTCGAGGTCGAGCATTTGATTTTTGTCAATGTCGATACGGGAATCGGTTCCGGCGTTATTTATGACGGCAAGCTGTACCGGGGAGCGACCGGAAGCGCCGGGGACATCGGGCATTTTGACATCGGCAGTGAAGTGGTCTGCTGGTGCGGCAACCGCGGATGTCTGGAAGCGACGGCCGGAGGCAAAGCCATCGTCACGAAGGCTAAGGAGCTTGCGCTGTCGGGGAAAAGCGAGTATTTGCTGAAAATCGTCCAAGAGGAAGGGAACATTTCGCTCGCGCATATTGAAGCGGGCTTGCTGAGTCTGGATCCCGTTTCCACCCAACTTGTCCGCGAAAGCGGGGCGGCGATCGGCCGCGTTATCGCTGCGGTCGTAAACTTTTCCAATCCGTCTCTGGTATCGATCGGCGGCGCTGTTTCCGGGTTCGGGGACTTGTTTCTCGCGGCAATCCGCCAAAGTGTGTATCAGCGCTCTTTGCCGCTCGCTACCCGCAAATTGATCATCGATAAATCAGTGCTGGGAAGTACGGCCGGCTTGATCGGCGGCGCTTATATGACTATCGACCAGTTGATCATACAAGCGACGAACGATAAAACCGAGGCGTCTCTCGGTTGAATTGCATATAGTATGGACAATGTAAACTTTGCCTTGGGCAAGGTTTTTTTGCATGGAATGGCGGGCTAGCGGCTTCACAAACGGCATAATCCGGCCGGCAAAGCTGTGAAGGTGCAGGCTCGTTCGCTGGAAGCGGCCGGTTTTTGGCGGGAAAGCCGGCCATGGCGATAATGCAGGAATTTCCGGTCGGGACGGGCCTGAGGGGTGCCTGCAGGATTGCTTTGAGGAAAGGCATCCAGGGGGAAAGATTCGTTTTTCAGAATGTTGAAAAACTCGCACGTCAGAGCCGGCAGCACATCTGCTTGATAGAGCGAGGAAAGCCTGCAAAAGTGCAGGTTTTTTGCTCGTCGACATGTCAGCCGAGATAAATTCCTGCAAAAGTGCAGCAATTTTCGCCGAATTCGGGGCTCAGCTCAATCTGGAGTGGAAATTCCTGCACAATCGCAGGCTTTTCGCCAAAACGTGGTGCTTTCAGCGGAAAAGCCTGCACTTTTGCAGGTTTTTTGCTCCAAGACGCGCTTGCAGTGAGTTGGCGCAAACAGTGCATGGGCACGCGCCATCCAGTCAAGTCAGCACACGCTGTTGGCGAAAGGTGCGGCCATAGCTGGGACAAAGCGGAGGCTTATAACCCCTTGCGCTAAACAGGATGATGCATTCACACGGTTGAACGCCATTCCATATACTTTTAACATTGAATGTTAAAAGTATAACTGATATAATCAAAAGTATACAACGAACAAATGAAAAGGAGAGGCGCTATGAAAAAAGTCAAGGCAGCTGTTATAGGAGCGGGCTTTATTGGAAGGGCGCATATCGAAGCTGTACGAAGGCTCGGTTTTGCAGATATTGCAGCGGTCAGCCAGAGCAATCAGGCTAAGGCCGAGCAATATGCCGCAGAATTGAACATCCCCAAGGCTTATGGACATTATATGGAACTGCTGCAGGACGAGGAAATTGAAGTCGTACACAATTGCACGCCGAACCATTTGCACCATGAAATCAATAAACAGGCGCTGCTGCACGGTAAACATCTGCTTTCGGAAAAGCCGCTCACTCTACTAAGTGAGGAAGCCAGGGAACTATATGAACTGGCCGCGGAAAAGCAGCTGTATACCGGCATCAATTTCAATTACAGGCAGTTTCCGATGGTGCAGCAGCTCAAAAGTATGGTTAAAGACAAAGATCTGGGCGAGATCCGCATCGTCAGAGGAAGCTATTTGCAGGATTGGCTGCTTTACGACACGGACTACAACTGGCGTATGGAGCCGGAGTTCGGCGGACGCACGAGAGCGATCAGCGATATCGGGTCCCATTTGTTCGATTTGGTCCAGTACGTTACTGGACTCGGGATTTCTGAAGTTTTGGCGGATTCGTCCATCGTTATTCCAAAGCGGTACAAATCGCGAGAAACCTCGGAACTCGTTGACGTCCACACCGAAGACTACTGCTCGGTTCTGGTGAAATTCGATAACGGAAGCAAGGGCGTTTTTACGGTATCGCAAGTGTCGGCGGGAAATAAAAATGCTCTGGAAATTCATTTGGACGGCTCTTTCTCGTCCGGTTCTTGGAAACAGGAGGAACCTTTTGTGCTTCATATGGGCTATCGGGATAAACCGGCGGAAGCGATAAAGAGGGAGGCCGGCATTTTGAAAAGTGAAGCGCTTCCATTTGTGCATTATCCGGGTGGGCATGAGGAAGGCTGGCCGGATAGCTTGAAAAACATGATGAGGCATTTTTACGACGCCATTAGAAATAAAAAGCCGCTCTCCGACTCCGTGGCTACATTCAAAGAAGGCTACCAAACCATGCTCGTCAATGATGCGATCGTCAGAAGCGTAAATTCGGGAGGATGGGAAAAGGTACACCGGGTATAATTCATACATGATTGAAAAAAATCTGGAGCTGCCGCGGCAGCTCCTTTTTGCGAGCTTGCACGCCGACACGGCGCGATAGAATAACTCCGCACAGCAAACATTTTGCGCCTCCACATTCGTCATGTACCGTTCCCCGCGGTAGCGATGCTCTCCAAGGGAACTCCAATCCAGCTTGACGTCACACGCACCGGAGGTCTTCTGGGAGCGCGTCAGATAAAGCGAGTTCCTCCGATTGGTCAAACGACACAACAAGCAGGCCAGTCCCAAGATTTTCGCACCGCGTGCAGCTCCCAGCGTGTGGTGTCGAGCTGCATGACGGCGATCGGTCGACCACATTTTGCCAGAAAAACTGCAGACGATCGGCCCGGAGCATCGGACCACGAGTCTGACAGTGGACTTTGAAACCAGCCGGACGGATCCTGACGCGCTTCCACATTTACGCATGGCCATTTCCCGGCGAAATATCGTCCGCTTTGATTATATCAATGCAAAGAATGAACGCACGACCCGTGAAATGGAACCGCTGCGGCTTCATTTTAAATATCGTAATTGGTACATTTACGGGTTTTGCCGAACTCGGCGAGAGTATCGGGAGTTTCGACTGTCCCGGTTGATGAATTTGTTTCTGACACAGGAAACTTTCGAGCCGCATCACGAGGTGCCGGAAGAGGCTGCTTTTTCATACAAGGAATGGCAAGATCAGTTGGAGGATGTAGTGATCCGGGTGGGGCCGGAAGCTTTGGCGGAAGCGCTGGATCAGTTTCACCAGGTCGATAAGCAATTTCATGCCGATGGAAGTATGACGATGCGAATTCCTGTTTATCAGCCATTGAGAGCACGGTGGCTCTGGACAATTCTATTGAGTTTCGGCAGCGGCGCCGAAGTTCTCGAACCGCCTCTACTACGAGGCATCGTAAAAGAACAGCTTCAAAATACACTCAAACATTATGAAGAAGTATGACACGCTGTTGTCAAACTTCTTTTTTTATACTGACATCAGGAAACAACTTCAAATCCATAGCAAATCAAAAAGGAGACATTACCCACCATTGCCCATGCCCTTAATCATATTTATGCGGTTGATAAGATGTGGTATCTGGTTTTAACGGGCACTGGCATGAAAGAGGCGCTGCAAGCATGCATACCGCTAAATGAGAGCATCCTGCATTCTGTGGATGAATACGCCAATATTTTTGCCCAGTTATCGGAACAATACGGGGAATGGTTCCGAAGTCAAGCCGATTTGGAACAAACCATTTTGCTTGACAATCCATACGCCGGAATCCGCCAAACACGCTTATCGGAAATTGTGCTGCATCTGGTCAATCACGGGACCTATCACAGGGGCAATGTTTCTACAATGTTGCGTCAGTTGGGCCGCGCATCCGCCATGAACGACTATGCACTTTTTTGGTATCAGCAGCCTGCGGAATCCATTTAATCCCTTACGCCGTAAGATTGGTTAAGGGCACTGAGTAGTGTAAAAGGGCGATATTTCTGAGATCAGAGAAATCGCCCTTTTTACTTGTCAATCACTCTCCATACTTAGAAAGGAGATTGTATTTTATCCATGGAAATTGAAAATCTAATTGCAGTAAAATCAAGAGAAGATTTGAGGGTTTGGCTGCAGGACAATTGTAAGACTGAAAAATTTTGTTGGGTAGTAGTTAGTGTGACGCCAAACCCGGATATGCTGCTATATTTGGACGCGGTCGAAGAGGCATTGTGTTTTGGATGGATCGATGGAGTCAAAAAGAAAATATCTGAAGCGGGGCTGGCACAGAGACTGTCTCCCAGAAGCAAAAAAAGTTCATGGACTGAATTGAATAAAGAACGTGTCCGCCGCCTCGAAAAGTTGGGGTTAATGAGAGACGAAGGAAGAAAGGTACTTCCTGATATGGGGCATGATTCTTTTAAAATAGATTGGGTTATAAAGCAAAGGCTAACAGAGGAAAGGCAAGTATATGAGAATTTTTTGGCATTTCCGGCACTTTATAAAAGAGTTCGGATCGACACGATACAAAGCAATAAAAATCAGCCGGAATTACGGCAGGCTGCATCTGCCTCACATGCTTCGCCACCTTGACCAACCTGTACCGGTACCACCGCGATTTCGCGACACGTCTCCGTACTCATCCCATGCAAAGTTCCCCTGTAGTACTCGCAATTTGCTCGCCCTCGGGGAGCGAATAGACGACGGTTGTCGTTTTCCAGCCCGCACACACCCGAAAACCTGCAAAAGTGCAGGTATTTTTCAGTAATCCGCTCGTTTGGAAGAAATGCCTGCAATTGTGCAGGAATTTCCGAGCTTGGTCAGTCTTAGCCCCAAATTTAGCGAAAAAAACTGCACATTTGCAGGAATTGCTCAGATTCAGCGTATTGGGGAATAAAAAAGATGTATTTTTGCAGGTTTTCTGCGCATCCGCTGTCCGTTTTGCGGTGGAGACGTCGAAAGAAGTGACGAACGGCACGTGCGCCTTTTACAGTGAGGAAGAATTTGGTAAAATGCAGCAAATTTGCGGTTCGATGAAAGTTTTCCAAACGATGGGGAGCATGTCTGTCAACGGGTCTCCCCGTCATGTTGTCGAACGCGCCGGTGTCCAAAATCATTTCGGAAATTATTTGAGACGGGAAGCGAAATCGATGGACTAATCTTTGATCGAAACGAGCAGGGCGCGATTTCCGCCGACTATGACAAGGTCAGTCAGTTAACCGACAAAGTGACAGCGGTGCTCAGCCGCGGTAAGCAAGGCGATCTGCTGATTAAATAGCAAAAAGCCTGGTCCTTCGCCGAACCGAACGGCAGGGGGCCGGGCTTTTTCGTATCAGAGCCGTCCGGGCGGCTTTAAACGACGACGATATGCCCGGCATCCGGCTGCAGCCGGATATGTTGTCCTGGCTTTACGTCCTCTTGAAGACCGCAGTTCACAACGATTTCATGCAAATCCCGAACGCCCTGAATGTGTACGGATATTTCCTGAACCGGGCCCATGAACGAGACGGATTTGACGATCCCCCGTATCGTTCCTTCGGCGCATAGGGTCAGACTTTCCGGGCGCAAACAAACGGTTGCCTGGCTGCCGCGGTCGGAAATGTCGCTGCAGGGGAAAGCGCCTATATCCGTCTGCACGAGTCCGTTCGCAATGTCAGCCTGTCCGGGCAAGGTGTACGCTCCGCTAAGAAAAGAGGCGACAAACGCCGTGCGCGGCCGGAGAAACACTTGCTGCGGCGTCCCGGCTTGCTCAATCGCTCCGTCTTTCATGACCAAAATCTGATTCGACAGCTGCAGCGCGTCCTTCTGATCGTGGCTGACGAAAATGGCCGCGACCCGTTCCCGGTTCAAAATTTGCTTCACTTCTTTGCGCAGCCCTTTCTTCAGCTCTTCATCCAGATTGGAGAACGGCTCGTCCAGCAATACGACCGCAGGCTTCGCCGCCAGGGCGCGGGCCAAAGCAACCCGCTGCTGCTGGCCGCCGGACAGTTCATGCGGGTAGCGGCCGGCCAAAGCTGTTAGCCCGACCAGCTCCAGCACTTCTTCAGTGCGCTGGCGGCGGGCTTTTTTCGGTAATTTGAAGAGTGCAAAGCTAATATTGTCATAAGCGGTCATATGCGGGAAAAGCGCATAATTTTGAAACACCATCCCCAGACCGCGGCTCTCCGGCGGAAGCGATGTTTCGGCGGAGGAAACGAGCCTGCCCTGAATGTAAATCTCGCCTGCATCGGGAGTTTCCAAACCCGCAACGAGACGCAAAGCCGTCGTTTTTCCGCATCCGCTAGGTCCAAGGAGCGTAATAATTTCCCCTTCGCCGACTGACAGGTCTATCCCGCATAAAGCTTGCTTGGAACTGCCCGGATAAGTTTTTGCAAGCGAACGGATGCGTATCACTTCTTTTGATGCATGATCTGTCACGTTGTTATCCTCCCATTGTTTTGGTTCCCAGCAGCGATTTTAAAGAAATAAGCGATAGGATCACGAGGATAAGCGCTACCGGTGAAGCTTCCATGAAGTAATAGCCTTGAGCTTCCGTCCAGACGCGAAAAGCTAATGTCTCAAAGCCGATGGGACGAAGCACCATAGTAGCCGGAAGCTCCTTCATGGAATTGACGAAAACGAGCGACCAGCCGGCGACAAGCCCCGGTGCGATAAGAGGCAGCGTCACTTTGGCCAGTGTCCGCAGCGGCGTATGCCCCATTACGCGGGATGCTTCATTCAGAGACGGGGCGAGCTGCTGCAAGGAAGCTTCCTGCGACTGCATCGCTTGCGGTAGAAAGCGGATGACATAAGCCAAAACGAGAAGCGCAACGGTTCCGTACAAAACAGGCACATAACGGTTAAAGAAAAAGATGATGCCCAGAGCTACCACTGTTCCGGGAAGCGCGTAACCGGCGTACGAAAGGCGGGACAACAGCTCGCTTGAACGCGATGGATATTGGGTGCGCAGGAAAGCGACGGGAAAAGCGAGCAGTGTCGCGGCCGTTGCCGACAGGGCGGAGACCGATACGCTGTTCCAGGCGTACTGCAGCGTTTTAAAGCCTATCATGTTCGTTTGCAGTGCCTGCACCGTCCAAAATACCAACATGCCCAACGGGAGGGCGGCAGCGATGAAAACAATGAAAATCACATACAGCAGGGCGGCCGGCTTCCATTTCCCGAGCGGAATAAGTTTGACGTCTTTTGTCGAGGCGCCTGTCTGGAAGTATCGGACCCGTTTGCGGCTGCCCCATTCCAGTCCGATCACAAGCAAGGTCATGAGTGTCAGCACGAGGCTGAGCACGGCCGCCCCGGAACGGTCCGAGCCGCGGTTCAGCTGATCGAAGATCGCGTAGGTGAACGTGCTGTAGCGCAGCATGCCGACAGCGCCAAAGTCGGACATTACGTACAAGCTGACGAGCAGCGCCCCGCTTGCCACGCTCGGACGAAGCATCGGCAGAATGATTCGGAAAAAAGCGCGTGCCGGTGAATAGCCTCCCACCCGCGCCGCTTCTTCCAGGCTGACGTTCATTCGATTCAGCGCAGCCAGCACGAGCATATATACATACGGAAACATGAAGATCGACATAATGATCCACACGCCCCAAAAATGGTATACGGAAATGTACTTGAACGTATAGACGGGAGCGCCCGTCAACCGGCTCAGCCATTTAGGCACGAGTCCTCCCGGCGTCAACAAAGAAATATAGGCAAATGCCCCAACATAAATCGGGATGACCATCGGCGTCGCCAGAAGCCAGCGCCACGCCTTGCGCCCGGGCAAATCCGTGCGGGCGACCAGCCAGGCCAGCGATACGCCAAGCGCCAGCGACAGCAGGGTGACGCAGACGGTCAAAGAAATGGTGTTCCACAGCAAGAACGGCAAAAGGTGGCGGCTCAGTTCGCCCCACAGTTCGAGCTTGGCCGATAATGCATGGACGATAACGAAAACAAGCGGCAAAAGCATAAGAAGTACTGCCGCTACAGCTAAAGCGGCAGTACTTGCAGAAGGTCTCTTTCGATTGCGGATTCTCAGTGTCAAAGCGATGACCGTCCTTCTATTTAATCGGCAAGCCTCCGACCGAATCGATCAGCTTGCGGGTTTTGTCCAACTCGGCGGCGAGCTGCTCCAGCTTGACATTGGCGAATTTCAGCTCGCTCATAGGTTTGCCTCGCTCCTTGAACGGAACGCCTTGCACGATCGGAACCTCGCTGTTCAAGCCGGCAAACATCGCCTGGCCTTCATTCGACAACAAAAACTGCACGAACTTTTCGGCTGCGTCTTTGTGCTGCGCCCCTTTGACGATGCCGATGGCGGCAACATCGTTGACAATACCCATTTGGCCTTCCTGTTGGTCCGGATAAACGATCCCGACATGGTTGTTGTCTTTCTCGTCCAACTGCTGATAGTAATAATAGTTGTTAATCAGGCCGAACTTTCGCTCGCCGGCTCCGACAGCTTTGCGGATATCGTCGTGATTGCTCAAGACGGAAACGTTATTTTTGACCAGACCGTCCAGGAACGACTTTGCCGCATCTTCGCCTTTAACAAGCCGGATTGCCGACACTTGAGCTTGCAGCGATTGATTGGACCCTGGCGTAATGAACAACTGGTCTTTATATTTAGGGTCGCTTAGCTCAAGAACGGAGGTAGGCAGCTCGCTTTCTTTGACAAGATCCTTATTGTATAAAATGACCCGATAGCGCGAAGAGAGGCCGGTCCAATAGTTTTTGGAGGAATGCCACGCAGGGTCGACCGGTTTCAACGTCTCGTCGCTCATTTGCTCAAGCAGGCCGTTATTGCCCATGGAATCAATAATGCCCGCATCCAGCGATATATAGACATCTGCTGCGGGATGCGCCGCTTCTTCCTTGATTTTGTTGGCAAATTCATTGGAGGCGCCGAACTGGGCTTTCACTTTAATGCCGGTTTTCTTCTCAAAAGCGTCCATGATCGGAACAAGCAGCTTCTCCTTGCGTCCGGAATACATGACGAGCTCTTTGGATTCGGCTGCTGCCTTGGCTGTTTCCGCAGGCACAGCGGACTTGTCGTCAGGCTTCGGGCTTGTCCCGCAGGCGCTGACGAACGCGGCCATAATGACGATAAGGGAGGCTAGGGTGACAGCTTGTTTTTTTGCATGTCTGCGGTGCGGGTGTTTCTGGTTCAACTTGTTTCTCTCCTTTAAAATTGTTTTCGTAAAAAAGGTGATTTTGATAATCATTATCGCTATAATACATTAGAGTTGTGTAATTCGTGTGAATCGATTCAAAATAAATGAATTTTAATGTTAACATAGATGGCGCAAGAGAAATGAATGAGGTGAAAGCGTGCAGAGAACTGTTTTGATAATTGAAGATGAAAGGCGGATTCGCGAAATTGTAGCCGATTACTTTAGCGAGGCCTCATGGCATGTTTACGAGGCGCAGAACGGCGTCCAGGCGCTTGAACAATTCGGCAAGCATCGGGTCGATCTCGTTATACTTGACATTATGATCCCCCAGTTGGATGGATGGTCCGTATGCCAGCGCATCCGGCAAATGTCTGCGGTGCCCATCATTATGCTGACCGCCAAATCGAATGAAGAGGACAAGCTGCTCGGTTTTGAGCTGGGGGCGGACGATTACGTGACCAAGCCGTTCAGCCCGAAGGTGCTTGTGGCCCGTGCGAAAACGCTGATGAAACGGGTCGAAAGAACCGTCGGTCATGAAGATCATATCGTTTCATTCGGCAAAGTCAAGCTTGATAACTTGGCTCACACGGTGCACGTCGACGGGCAGAGCATTGATCTGTCGTCCAAAGAGTACGACGTTCTCTTGTTTTTAATTAAAAACGAGAATATCGCTTTGTCCAGGGAAACGATTCTTAACCATGTATGGGGGATCGACTATTATGGCGACCCGCGGGTCGTGGACACCTATATCAAAAAGTTGCGCGGCAAGCTGGGTGCGGATGCCCGGCATATCGCCACTGTTTTTCGAACCGGTTATAAATTCGGGGAAGTTCAATGAAAGGACAGGGGATTGTAGCAAAGCTGTTTGCCGTGACGTTTTTGTTTTTCGTCATGTTCTTTGCCGTCGTCATCTTGGGGCAGTTCTGGTTTTTTGAAAAATTTTATCAGCATCAACGAGCCGAGGAACTGGATCAGAAGGTGGCGGAGTTTACAGAACAGTACACGCGCCAAAATTGGACGCGAAGCGAAATGATGCCGGTTATCGCCCGTTTTATTAATCAAAATAGAGCGCAAGTCGCCATTCTTGATGCTGAAGGCAATGTCAAATACGACAACCCGTTTCGAATCCGCCTGCTGACGGATCAAGGGTTGTCCGTCGCAGTTCCCGTCTCCTTCTTCCCCGATATAGAGCGCTTGACGGAGCTTGGCCTGAAGCGCGGGGACCGGATTACAGTCCGAGGCAATTATTATTCGGAGATCAACAATCTACTGTTCTCTCCCTATGTGATCTCCAAACAAGGCGTGCCTGCAATCGGCAGCTTGCCTAACGGTCTTGCGGAGGGGCAAGCTCAAGAGGTGAGCGGTACGATAACGGACCTGCTGCTGCCTGCACCGGCACAATGGAACAAGCGAGAAGGGATTTTGGCCGCTGCATTGAAAGAGTGGCTGCCGATTCCGCCTAAATATGCGGATAATGTGAAGAATGGACAGGCGTTTCATGCGGAGTGGACCGAACCGGTCAGCGGGGTCAGCAATATTATATTTATACGGCCTATTATGGCAGATGGAAAAATCAGGGAATGTGTATTCGTTCTTACGCCGCTAACACAGCTCACGGAGTCATTCGGCGCGCTGAAAGTTTATTATTTATATTTGGGAATCGGCGGATTGTGTCTGATCGCCGTATTGTCCTTCCTTTTTTCCAGAATGGTTTCCCGGCCGCTTATTTCAATAAACCGCACTGCCGTTCGCATGGCGAACATGGATTTTTCAACGAAATCCCCCATCCGCAGTCATGATGAAATCGGCAGCTTATCCAAAAGCTTGAATACGTTATCGGAAAATTTGAACCGGACGCTATTTGAGCTGCAGCAGGCGAACGGCAAGCTGGTGGCGGACATGGCGTATAAAAACCGCATGGAACAGTTGCAAAAAGATTTCGTATCCGATGCGTCGCACGAATTGAAAACGCCGATCAGCATCATTAAAGGATATGCGGAAGCATTGCGTGATAATGTGAAGCAAAATAAAAGAGAGAGTTACATCGAGGTCATTCAAGACGAAGCCGAGAAAATGGAGAAATTGGTCGCCAGCATGCTGGAGTTGGCGAAGCTCGAATCCAAAACGGTTAAATTGAGAAAAAGATACTTTTCCATCCATCGTCTTATTCTGGATTCCGCGGAAAAGCTGGCTAAGCTTCTGGCCGACCGCAAATTGGAAATCGTTGCGGACGGAGCCGTGGAAACCGAAGTATTCGCGGACCCGGAAAAAATCGAGCAGGTCGTTCTCAATCTGCTGGGCAATGCGATCCGCTATGCGGCGGAAGGCGGCTTGATTCGGGTTCATGTCGAAGTCGAAGCCCGGCAAGCCGCCATTTTCATTGAAAATGAAGGGGAACGGATTCCCGAAGATCAGCTCGGACAAATATGGGAACGCTTCTACCGCGGAGAACGCTCCAGAAACCGCGACAGCGGCGGAACGGGATTGGGATTGTCGATTGTCAAACATATTTTGGAGCTTCATCAAAGCGAATACGGAGCCGCGAACACGGATCGGGGAGTCGTATTTTCTTTCCGCCTGCCTGTCCGCTGACCTGGCTTGCATTTGCCGGAGATCAGCCGAGCAGTGCGCCGGCCGAACCCCGGGAAAGTGCGCAGCTGCGGAAAGTTTTCATCCGCAAGCAAGCCGGTTCAGAGAGCGAACTGCTTAACGATTCCGTCCGTGATGGCGTCCGACATGTCCAAAGCTTCCTGCTCGATTTTGTCATAGGTGTCGATGCTCGCCTTATAGTCCTTGTTCAGCATAGTGACCGCTTCGTTTTTGGTCAGCGCCAAATGCTCGTAGAACATTTTTTTCACGTCTTTTTCGGATAAGTAAGGATTGATGCTATGCAGGAATTTGGCGATCTCGTCCGCATTCGCATACCACGCTTTTTCTTTCGCTTTTACCGCTTTTTGGTCTCCGGCTTTCGCCGCTTTGACGAGATCCGCCGCTAGAACCAGATGTTCTTTGATCAGGTTTGCGTACGTATCTCCCGCCTGGTCGCCGTAGTAAGGCTTGAGCAAGTTCCCCATATCCGGAGCGTTGCGGAGGAGACGAGCGATCGTATCGTTCGCATCCGGCAGGCCGAAGACGATGCTGACGATGGCAAGCCGCGTCCACGTAATATGCTGTTCCCAAAGCAGCCGCATCTTTCTTTGCAATTCGACTTCCGCCTGGCTCAGGCATGGGGCGGCCTTCTCCGCGCGAAACATCGGCTCATCGGGCATCCAGCCCGGAAATGCCGGCGGCATGCTTGCCGAATAATAGGGCTGCCATCCCGAATAGGCCGCATCGGCGGCGGGATAAGTCCGAACAGGCCAAGGCCGGTAGCTCTCCCGCGGATCTGAGGGATATCGGAATCCCTCGTACGGATAAGGGTACATGAGGATACGCTCCTTTAAAAAGGTTATATCACATATTATGGGCGATCTGCCCAATGGGTTCATCGAGGGGGGGGCGGCCGCAAACATACGTATATTTCAAAAAACAATAAATAATTATAACTTTTTCTAAAATAATTCCATTTTTATCCATATTGCTTCGCCTTATAATGGGGGTACGCCTTCAAGGGTGAATCTCAGAATGAAGGGGAGATGCGATGGAGGCAACTGCCTGTATTTCCGCCGCGGACGGCATGATGCGGGTTTTGAGGTAACGGCACATTCGTCTTGGCAAAAATGATTACGCTTTCAATACATGCTTGTCATTCCAAATTTTCGAGGAAGGAATGAACATAATGGTGAAAAGAAGTTTTTCTCTGCTCATAATTAGCAGCATGATCTTCAGTTTGTTGACGGCAATTCCGGTCCCATCCCTGGCGGCGCAGCCCCAGCCCCAACCGCAGCAGCTAGAGCAGGGGGGCCCAATCCTGTGGTACAAGTTCGATCAGGCGAACGGATCGACGGTCACCGATGCGACCTACCACGGGCGGGATGGGACGCTGCATGGCGGAGCCTCGATAGGAACCGGGCCTGCCGGAGGCGCGTTAAGCTTGAACGGAACGGACGGTTATGTCAGCCTGCCGGAAGGCATTTTTCAGCAGGTCAACGATTTTACCGTTTCCGCCTGGGTGAGAGTGAATCAGAACAAAAACTTTCAACGCATTTTCGACATTGGCACGAGCAAGGACAGCAACATGTTTATGACCCCGAATGCAGCTGAAGCCGGGCTTCGGTATGCTATTACGACCGGCGGCTTGAACAACGAGGACAGAGTCAGTAAAAATGCGAATATGGTTTTGAACGTCTGGAATCATGTGGTTCTTGTGCAGCAAGGCCGTACGGCAACGATCTACGAGAACGGCATTGAGGTTGCTCAACATACAAGCATGAACTTAAAACCGTCGGATTTGGGCCGCACGACCAACAACTGGATCGGCAAGTCCGTGTATGCCGCAGACCCTTATTTTGCGGGACAAATAGGCGATTTCCGCATCTATGACCGGGCGCTGAGCGGCCTGGAAATCAAAGATTTGTCCAGCGTTTCCGGCTTAACCGATAACGAGGCTGTAAACGCCGTGCAGCAGTCGCTCACAATCGGCGATACGAGCGCAGTCAAGGCGAATGTGCAGCTGCCGACAGCCGCAGGGCTGGGCGTAACGGTCAGCTGGGCTTCGAGCCATCCGGAAACGGTAAGCGCTGACGGTACCGTTGTCCGTCCCGCCGGGGGAGAGGCGGATAAGAACGCAGTCCTGACGGCGACGATCGCGAAAGGATCGGCGAGCGTTACGAAGTCGTTCAATGTCCGCGTGCTTGCGCAAACTTCCGTCAAGACGCTGACGGTCGATGCCGCTCATCCCGGCATCGAGATAAGCCCGACTTTGAACGGCATCTTTTTTGAAGATATCAACCATGCCGGCGACGGCGGAATTTATGCCGAGCTTGTCGCCAACCGTTCTTTCGAGGACAATGCCTCGAATGCGGCGAACTGGTCTCTCCTTAAGAACGGAACCGCCGGCGGGACGATCTCGCTTATTACGGACGGCCTGCTGAACCAGGCCCAGAAAAGGGCGCTTCGCCTGCAAATCGATTCCGTCGGAACCGGCGAAAGTGTCGGCATTGCGAATTCGGGCTACTGGGGAATCGGCGTTAAAGCCGGGGAGCGGTACGAACTGTCATTTTTCTCCAAAAGGGATGCGAATTTTAGCGGACCGCTTAGCGTTCGGCTTGAAAGCGCCGACGGCACCAAAACTTATGCGGAAAGCAGCGTCGAGCAAGTGACCGAAAGCTGGCAGCGGTACCGCGTAACACTGATGTCAACCGGCACGGATCCCAAGGCAAGATTGGCCATCACAGCCAGCCATACCGGAAGCCTCGATTTCGACGTCGTTTCTTTGTTCCCGCAGACATGGAAAAACACGCCGAACGGTCTGAGAACCGATCTGGCAAGCAAGGTGGAGGAGATGAACCCCAAATTCGTCCGTTTCCCGGGAGGCTGCTTCGTGGAGGGAGACGTGCTCGCGAATGCGCTGCGCTGGAAGACAACGATCGGCGATATTTCGGAGAGGCCGGGCCATTACAATTTGTGGGGCTATCAATCGACCGACGGGCTCGGTTTTCACGAGTTTCTCGTATGGGCCGAAAAGTTGGGTGCAGAGCCGCTTTATGTGACCAATGTCGGCATATCGCATAAAGAGAGCGTGCCGCTCGATCAAATTCAGCCGTGGATTCAAGACGCCCTCGATGCGATCGAGTACGCCAACGGCTCTGTGACCAGCACATGGGGCGCCAAACGCGCAGCGAACGGGCACCCTGAGCCATTCAATCTGAAATATGTGGAGATCGGCAATGAGAACAACTTCCAGATGACGGACTATTTGCAAAGATACCCGCTCTTCTACAACGCAATTAAACAAAAATATCCGGAAATCACAACCATTGCCGATTCCTTCCTGAACGGTTTGCCTGTGGAATGGGTCGATGAGCACTACTATCAAACGTCAAAATGGTTCATGGACAACTCCAACCGCTATGACAATTACGACCGCAGCGGCCCGAAAATTTATGTCGGCGAATATGCGGTAACGACAGGCGCAGGCAAAGGAAACTTGGGCGCTGCGCTCGGGGAAGCTGCGTTTATGACAGGCATGGAGCGCAATTCGGATATCGTCAGAATGTCCTCCTACGCTCCGCTTCTCGTTAATACGAACGACCGCACATGGAACCCGGACGCGATTGTATTTGACAGCTCGCGCTCTTACGGAACGCCCTCTTACTATGTACAGAACATGTTTGCCGGCAATCAGGGCGACCGCGTGCTGCCTACGACGCTGACGGGCGGCGGTCAGGCTGCGAGCAACGACGTAACAGGAAGCATCGGCTTCGCTACATGGAAAACGCAGGCCGAAATTGACGACGTTGCGGTTACGAGCAACGAGAATGGCAGCACGCTGTTCAGCGACAATTTTGCGGCGGCGAACGGCAGCTGGAAGACAAGCGGGGGAACCTGGAGCGTCCGGAACGGGACTTACGGCAATGCCGGCAACGGGGAAGGAGACCGCTCCACAGCTGGAGATGCGAGCTGGAGCAATTATACGTACACGCTCAAAGCGAAGAAGAACGGCGGCAATGAGGGTTTCCTGGTCATGTTCGGCGTCAAAGACAGCGGCAATTATTACTGGCTGAATTTAGGGGGCTGGGGAAATACGCAGCATGCGATCGAGAAAGCGACTGACGGAACCAAATCGTTGATCGGAACCGCCAAAGCGAGCACAATCGAAACCAACCGTTGGTACGACATCAAGATCGAGGTGTCGGGCAACCGCATCCGGTGCTATCTGGACGGAACGCCGCTGTTCGACGTGAAAGACAATCCTCCGAATCCGGGGCCTCTGTATGATGTGACGAGCATGGATCAGGACAGCAAAGAAATCATTATGAAAATCGTGAACAGCTCGGACAGCGAACAGCCGGTGCAGATCAAGATTGACGGAGTGGCGCATGTCGGCGAAAAGGGCCGGGCTATCGTGCTGACCTCCGGCAGCCTGAACGACGAGAATACGTTCGAGGCGCCGACGCGCATCGTACCGGAAGAAAGGCAGTTGACCGGATTGGGGCCTCAATTCGAGTACAGCGCAGATCCGTATTCCGTCACTATTTTGCGGCTTTCAACCGCGGATTCGAACCCTTCTTCGCCGGGAGCGGTTCTGCACGGGCCGGATCAGGCCGTCAAGGGCGCGTCGTTTGATTTGAATTACGGTCTAAACGAAATCCGGCAAAACGTATACGCGCAAGATTTAACTTTTACGTTCGATCCGAGTCAAGTGGAATACGTATCGGCGGACGCTTTGAAAGAGCAGATCGTCGTTGTCGATCAAGCGCTGAAACCCGGCCAAGTCCGGCTGATCGTTGCGAATATCGGAGCCGATCCTAAGCCGGGCGGCGAGCTGCTGAAGCTGCACTGGCAAGTGAAAGCCGATGCGCCGGAGGGTTCGGCGACGATCGCATTGACGAAGGCTGTGCTTGCCGATGAAACCGGGCGGGAAACCGAATTGGCGGGCAAGTCGCACACGGTTCAATTGAGCGTTGTCGACAAAGCGGCGTTGAATGCCCTGATCGCAGACGCACAAAGCAAGCATGACGCAGCCGGCGAAGGCTCAAGTCCGGGCCAATATCCTGCAGGCTCCAAAGCGGCGCTGCAAGCGGCCATTCATCAGGCGCAGGCTGTCGCCGGCAGCGCTTCGGCAACGCAGCAGCAGGTGGAACAGGCGCTGAGCGCACTGAATGCGGCGCTGCAATCGTTCCTGGACTCGGTCGTTCGCACCCTGCCTGGCGATACGAACGGAGACGGCCGCTATTCCATAGGCGACCTGGCCATTGTCGCAGCCGCCTACGGCAAAACGTCCGCCGATCCGGATTGGGCGAATTACCGGAAGGCCGATTTGAACAATGACGGCAAAATCGACATCGAAGACCTCGCCGCCATGGCTCGAAAAATATTGCAGTAGGGCCAATTTGTGTGTTCGATGATACAAATTGTATCAGAATCGCGAAGATGGCGTTAATCGATCAAAAACACAAAATAGAGGCTGTCTCAAAAGTCATGAATAATGACTGAGGGACAGCCTCTTCCGAGCTTGATTTTGAGGAAAGGTCTGCGATTGTGCAGGAATTCCCGTTAAAAATGGACCTGAGCTCATACAGCAGCCAAAAAGCCTGCACATTTCAGGCTGTTGAAAAACCCCCGCGATTAGAGGAGATAGCCGTAATCTGCCTGTCTGCACGAAAAAAACCTGCAAAAATACATGAATTTGCGTCCTTGATCGCTGGCATGAAGAATTCCTGCAAAAGTGCAGGTTTTTCACTTAACACATGGACTCAGATTCACTTTCAGCGAAAATTCCTGTACATTTGCAGGTTTTCACCAAAATAGGCCGATTTCGCCGAAAAAAAACTGCACTTTCGCAGGTTTTCTCCCTGCAAAGCTATCTCCTGCCCAGTTGTGTAGCTCCGCGACCAACACTGGGAGAGACGCGCGCCCAGAAAAAGCGGCTGCTCCCAAATTAGGGCCCCTCTTAAGGTTATATCACATACTATGGGCGATCTGCCCGATGGGGGTTCGTCGAGTCAAGCCGGTTCGGGCGCCAAAAGACCTCGCGCAGCCGGATCCCGCGCCCGAACGCAGTAGAAGACGCCTCCATGGAGGCGTCTTTTATATTGCCGAAGGGCGGGGCGCCCTACCTTATGCGCCGACGGTCGGGCCGGCTGCCGGAATGCTGCCGGCGGCGGAATCGGCCTCTTTGCGCTGTTTGCGCGATTTCCGGAAGAAGAACAGTTCGTAGACGACTGGAATGATGATCAGCGTCAGCAAGGTGGCTGCGCTAAGACCGCCGATGACGACGATCGCCAAGCTTTTGGAGACGATGCTGCCCGTTTCGGATTTGCCGAAGATGAGCGGCAGCATCGCGCAAACTGTAGCTACAGCGGTCATCAGAATCGGGCGCATCCGCGTGGCAGCGGCTTCCAGCAGCGAATCGCGAATCGTCATATGCTGCTCGTTATGAATGACCCGGTCGATGAGCACGATGGCATTGGTGACGACGATGCCGATCAGCATCAGCGCGCCGAACATCGCGGTGAAATCCGGCGTAACGCGGGAGATGACGAGCCCGAGCACGGAACCGATCGCCGCCAGCGGCAGCGAGGTCATAATGGCCAGCGGCGAGCGGAACGTTTTGAACGTGATGACCATGATCAGATAGACGATGCCGATGGAGATGAGCGCCGTCTTGCCGATCTCGGCAAAATCGTCCGCTTGCTGGGCGGAAGCTCCGCCGAACTTCATGGTGATGCCGGCATACTGGGGCATTGCGCTCACTTGAGCCTGCACGTCGTTGCCGACGAAGGACAGCTTGGCAGGTTCGGCCTCCGCGGTTACGCGAATGTACGGCTTCCCGTCTTTGTGGAACAGCGAGCTCGCTTCATTCGTTTTTTCGACTCTGGCGACCGAGGATACCTGGACGTTGCCTTTGGTCGTGCGGATCATAATTCGGGAAAGATCCAGCGTGCTGTTCGGCTCCACAACCGGCGCCATCTTCACGATCGTATCGTGGTCCTTCAGCTTGATTTGGCCAATCGCCACTTCATTCAGCATCGACTGCAGCTGCGCACCGACTTCCTGCGTGTTGGCCTTGGAAGGATCGACCTTGAAGGAGAATACAGGCTTGGTCTCTTCCTGGTTGCTGGTCACTTTCTGCACGCCGCTCACCGTTTTCATTTTATCCATAAGCTCGGCGGCGGCGACCTCGACCAATTTGGAGTCTTCGCCCATAACGTCGACGTAAACGGCGGAGGAGCTTGTGCTGCCGGTTTCCAGCTTGGCTTCGGGATAATTGTCTTTTTGTTCCTTGATGCGATTGGTAAACGCAGTGGCGTTGACGTCTTTGTTCAAGACGATCGAATAATCCACTTTGGACGGCGAAGTCACGTTCCCCCATTTGGCGGCGTCCGCGCTGTTGCCGTTTTGCATCAAAACGTATTTGGCTTCCGGCTGCTGCATAAGGAACGCCTCCAGCTTTCTGCCCTCTTCCAGCACTTTGCTGGACGGCGTGTCGCTCGGGTACGTGAGGGTAACGCTCGCAAAGGTGGAGTCGGACGAATCCAGCGCGCCTTTCGGCATCATCATATAAGTGGCGATCGATCCGACAAAAAGCACGATCGAGACGACGAGCGGCACCCATTTATGATTTAAATTCCATTTTAAAAAGCCGACGAACCGCTGTGAAGGCGGATGCTCTTTCATTTTGTTGTTTTTCAGCAGCACCGAGCTGAGCAGCGGCACTACGGTTAAGGCGACAATGAGCGAAGCGAGCAGGGAATATGTCACGGTCAGGGCAAAAGGAAGCAAAAACGCCTGCAGAGAGCCCTTCAAAAGTCCCATCGGCATGAACACGGCGACGGTCGTAATCGTCGAGGAAGTGATAGCCGTCGAAACTTCTTTCGTCGCTTCGATGATCATGCCGATCGAAAATTTCTCTTTTTCCAGCTTGCGGTAAATGTTCTCGATGACGACGATACTGTCGTCCACGAGCCGCCCTACGGCGACGGCAACGCCGCCTAGTGTAATGATGTTGAGCGTGACGCCGGAAATTTGCAGCAGGTAAAGCGTAATTCCGAGCGAGAGCGGGATCGAGACGATGGTGATCAGCGTTGCCCGGACATTCCGCAGGAACAGCAGGATAACGACCGTTGCGAACAACGCGCCCATCAACACTTCCCGCAGCATGCTGTTCACCGAAGTGACGACCATGTCGGAGGAGCTGTAGAAGACGGCGAGCTCCGCTTTGGGTATATCCTTGTTCATACGGTCCACGGTGTTTTGCACGTCATGGGCTAGCGTCACCGCATTCGCGCTGGCCGCTTTCGAGACGATGGCATATAGCACGTCTTTTCCGTTCAAGCGGCTGACGCTGTCTTTGGAATCCTTGAGTTCTATGGTAGATATGTCTTTCAAAGTGATATCAGACGTTACTTTTAAATCTTGCAGCGTCTTCAGATCTTCGATGCTTGTGCTGACTTTGATGTTGCCGGCTTGCCCTGCGATCGTTTTTTCGCCGACGGCAGCGGAGATGTTGCGTCCTTGCAGTACGGTTGCCACATCTTGCGAAGTCAGGTTGTACATCGTAAGTTTATCCGGGTCCGTTTTGATCAGGACGATCGGCGACGTTTTGCCGTAAAGAATAACGCTGCCGGCGCCATTTATTTTTTGCAGCTCGGGAATAATTTTCTTTTCCGCCGTTTCCACATTTTCCTCGGTCAAGCCGTCCTGGAATGCAATGGAAATCTGCGAAACCGGAATCATCGACGTGTTGAGCTGCAGCACGTTCGGCTTCGATACGCGGTCAGGCAGCGTCACTTGCGCAAGCGCCTCTTGAACTTCGGTTTTGGCATCCTTCATGTTGGTCTTGGATTCGAAGTTCAGATCGATTTTGGCGAATCCTTCCCCCGATGTGGAGAACATGTCCTTTTTTCCTTTAACGAGCATGACGGCATCTTCGATCGGTTTGGTGACAAGGCTTTCCATCGATTTGGCATCGTAGCCTTGCCCGATTACGGTAATCGACACCTGCGGATTATCGGCCTGAGGCAGAAATTCCATGGGCAGCGATCTGTAGCTCATGAACCCCATGGCCAGCGCCATAATGACGAGAAACAGGATGGCCGCTTTATTGCCGAAGGACCATTTTGTAAGAAAAATCATTTATTTTACTCCCTTCAATTCCACTCGATCTTGTATGCTCCATTTTCCATTATAAAGTAGCATTACCAAATGAATAGATGAAGAAAGGCATTTTCTGACATGACTTCGGTCATATGACTTGGACGCATTTCTTTCAAAATGTTCAGAAATCCTTTAGAATATCATCAACCCGTTCTGAAGAATTGGCGGCTATTATAAAAGATATCAGGAAAAGGAAGGGAGCATCTTCATGATCAAGGCGCTTCAAGAAAAGCTGTTGTTTTTATATAAATTTTCCCAGGCTCCGGGGCAAATCGGCAGTGTAACGCCGAGCTCCGTGTTTTTGGCGAAAAAGATGATCGAGGCCGTTTCCTGGAGCCGCGTCCGGTACGCAGCCGAGCTGGGAGCGGGTACGGGAGCGATTACCAAATATTTGGAAATGGCGAGAGACGATGAGACGAAAATTCTTTTGTTTGAAAAAGATCCCATTCTCCGCGCCCAACTGGCCAGGCAATTTCCCGAATCGTCCTGCTATCCCGATGCCTGTGAGCTTGACCTGGTGCTGCTGAAAGAAGGTATCGAGCAACTGGATTGCATTTTGAGCGGCCTTCCGTTTTTTAACTTTCCGCAGCAGCTGCGCGATCGGCTTATGGAGCAAATCATAGCCTCGTTGAAACCGGGCGGCATGTTCATCGCTTTCCAGTACTCGCAGCAGATGAGAAAGCAGCTTGGCGAGCATTTTGACATCGAGCAAGTCCATTTCGTTCCTTTCAATCTCCCTCCGGCGTTCGTATATGTGTGCAGGAAAAGAGAAAATCCGGCTATTTCCAAACCTGTTGAAGGAGATGGGAAGGAAAGGGAGAATGCAGTCCATGAGCTATGAGACCCTGCTGACGTTTATTCAGCATTACGGCTATGCGGCGCTGTTCTTCGCCTTATGGCTCGGCATCGTCGGAATGCCTATTCCCGATGAAGTCGTGGTGATGACGGGAGGAGCCGCAGCCGGCAGTACGCTGCTGCATCCGCTGCCGGCTTTCATCGTCACTTACCTGGGCGTAGTGTCCGGTTTGTCGCTAGGCTACGTGCTGGGCCGGTTCATGGGAGTGTCGGTACTGGATCGGCTGAGGCGCAAAAACCGCTTCGCCAAGCAGCTTGAAATTTCCGAAAAGCTGGTGCAAAAATACGGCAGCTTCGCCTTATGCATCGGCTACTTTTTTCCGGTAGTCCGGCATGTGATGCCTTATGCGGTCGGTCTGAACAAAATGTCGTTTAGACGCTACGCCCTATTTTCCTACACGACGGGCTTCGTCTGGACGCTCCTTTTCTTTACGCTCGGCCGTTATGTCGGCGACCATACCCAGGAAATCGGCACGCTCATTTATCAATACGGATTGCGCTTCCTGTGGCTGCCGATTCTGCTTATTGCTGTCATTTATTGGATACGGAGAAGGAGGAGTTCGATTTGAGCTCAAAAGTGTTAGTGACTGACGACGATCCCGAGATTCGGGATGTAATCCGTATTTATATGCAAAATGAAGGCTTTCAGGTGTTTCAGGCTGAAGACGGTGTCCAGGCTTTGGAACTGTTGAGCGTGGAAACGGTCGATTTGATCATCCTCGACGTTATGATGCCGGTCATGGACGGAATCAAGACCTGCCTCAAGATTCGGGAAATTACGAAGGTGCCCATCATTATGCTGTCGGCGAAAGGCGAAGATATCGACAAAATTACCGGGCTCACGACGGGGGCCGACGATTACCTGGCCAAGCCGTTTAACCCGCTGGAGCTGATCGCAAGGGTCAAGGCGCAGCTGCGCAGACAAACTTTCACCAGCGCCGCGGCAGACAGGACAGTCGATGAAACCGTCATTGAAATCGGCGATCTGATTATTAATAAAAACCGCCACATGGTTTCCGTGCGGGGCAAAGAAATTACGCTCACCCCGATCGAATTCCAGATTTTGGAGCTGCTCGCGACCAATCGCGGGCGCGTGTTCAACGTGGAGCACATTTACCGGAAGGTGTGGAAAGAGGATAAGCTCGCATCGGATAACACGGTGATGGTCCACATCCGGAAAATCCGCGAAAAAATCGAAGACAACCCGCGCGAGCCGCAGTACATCAAAACCGTATGGGGAGTGGGATATAAGGTTGAATAGAGACCTGCTTTCGACTCTGAATTGGAAAAAAAACATCCGGGTCCGCATGTTTTTGGCCGCATTTCTGAGCTTTGTCATTGCCGTAGCCTTATCGTCGGTTTTGGATCATGCGGTAAAAATAGTAACGGGCCCCGTCGGCACTTTATTGGTTCTTTTTATATTGTTCCTGGTTTTCTTTTTCTTTTTTACGCGACCTATCGCCCGCTATTTGCGGACGCTTGCCGACGGCCTTATGTATATCGCCAAAGGGAACCTCGATTACCGGGTGCCGCTGTCCACCCAGGACGAGCTTGGCTTTGTGGCGCAAAACATCAATTTTATGGCGGAACAACTGCAAATCATGATGAACAGGGAGAGGCAGATTGAAATGTCGAAAATGGAGCTGATTACGAATGTATCGCATGATTTGCGCACGCCGCTGACGAGCATTATCGGATATTTGAATTTGCTTAAAAACGACGATTACAAAGATCTTGACGAGCACAAACGATACATAAACAACGCATACAACAAAACGCAGCAGCTGAAAAAGCTGATCGACGATTTGTTCGAGTATACCCGCCTGACGAGCGGGAACGTGAGCTTTTCGTTCGAAACGATCGACCTGAGCGGTTTGCTGGAGCAAATTATTATTGAATTCGAGCCGATTGCCCAGGAGCACGAGCTGACGATCCGCAAGATCTGGGAGCAAAAGCCGGTATTTGCCCCTGTGGACGCCGAAAAATTGGTGCGGGCGATCGACAACCTGTTGATGAATGCGCTTAAGTTTTCCAACAAACCGGGAGAAATTACCGTTCGCCTCTACGAAGAGGAGCAAAAGGTCGTTCTCGCCGTGGAAAATTCCGGCGTCCCTGTGACCAAGGAGCAGGAGCAGCTATTATTCGAGCGGCTTTACAAAGTCGAGCCCTCGCGCAATGTGAAGGATATGCCGTCCGGGGCGGGGCTGGGTCTCTCGATCGGGAATTACATCGTAGGCTCGCACGGAGGGCGCATGGGGCTGAACCATCAGGACGGGTATTTTTCGTTTTTTATCGAGCTGCCCAAGGCTGGCGCTGGCGGAATCCGGAGCGATAGAGCGGCGGAGAAATGAACTGCCGTGGAAGCAGCCGTTTTCACGGTATCGGAGTAACGGCGTTGACAAGCGCCCCGAACGCTGTTTAAATGTAGTAGTATTTATCTTACTTACGGGGTGTACATGTTGAACTCTTATCCGCCGGTTTTCCCCTATTCCGAGACGATGAATGATTTTACCGAACCGGCGCCGCCGCTTGATATGAAAGAGATATGTTCGAAGTACGGGGCGTCGATTTTTTTTCGAAGATGGGCCGCGACGGTCCTGGACGCTGTAATCGGACTTTGCCTGCTCGGGATACCGTTCATTATCCGGCATTATTACGGAGAAGACGCCTATTATACGGCATTCGGGGTCTTTACTTTATGCTGTTTGTTTTATTACTTGTTTCTTGAAGGATATTCGGGCTACACGTTCGGCAAGTTTGCGCTGCGTGTTCGCGTCGTGAATCAGGAGGGGAGAGCTCCGGGGTTTGTCAAATCGCTGCTCAGGACTTTGCTTCGCCTGTTTGAAGTCAATCCCTTCTTCATTGGCGGCCTTCCCGCAGGGATCAGCGTCCTGGCTTCGCAGAAGAAGCAGCGGCTGGGCGATATGGCTGCGAATACATACGTCGTCAGGACGCGAGATTTGGAGCAGGAGGCGCAGGGCAAAACGACGGCTATGATCGTCTTTTTCTCCGGTATGCTGCTGGTAGCATTGGTTTCCGCGGTCTGGGGCCTGTATGCAATAGGTGCGGAGAGCGGCAAATTAAAAATGTTTCACAGCAGCGACAGGCAGTTTCACGTCTCGGCCCCTTCCGGCTGGACAGCCGACAAAAGCTTGAACGAGGACGCAGATATCGCCATTTCCAACCGGTATTCGGAAAAATATTTGTTGGTCATGTCGGAATCCAAAGACGATTTCGATGAGGATATGACGGTCGAGGACTTCGAAAATTTGGTCGAGCGGCACATGATGAAGCAGTTGGACGGAGCCCGCATGAAGGAGCGTCCTTATCCCGTCACCGTAAACGGTAATGACGGTTATCAATTTGTGCTGCAGGGAAAAGTGGACGGATATTCGATCACTTATATCATTACAGCGCTGGAAACTTCGGATCATTTCCATCAAATTCATACATGGACGGAATCGGCGAAATATGAACGGGTGCGCGAGGAGCTTCTGAATATCGTATCCAGTTTCAGCGACGCCGCCGAAATTTCCATTTGAAAAAAGGGCCGGTCACCAGGAGGTGGTGACTGGCTCTTTTTTTGCGAAGTGCAAAACATGGACCTCCCGCCGCCTCCCGCCGGCTAAACCTGCAAAAAAGCGACGGGCTAGGATAACCGGAAGGAGTCCGATTTGTGGACAGCCGCTTTTACCCAACGTGAGCCTCTCCCGGTGTAGGTCGCAGAACTGGGCAGGAAGCAGCCTGACAGGGAGAAAACCTGCGAAAGTGCAGGTTTTTTTCGCGAAATCGGCTCGTTTTGGTGAAAAACCTGCAAATGTGCAGGAATTTTCGCTGAAAGTGATCCTGAGTCCATGTATTTGCTGAAAAGCCTGCACTTTTGCAGGAATTGTTCGCGGCCGCCGATCAAGGACGCAAATTCATGTATTTTGCAGGTTTTCTTCGTGCAGCCGGGCGGATTGCGGCTCTTGCCTTTGACGCGGGGGGGTCTGGGCATTTTGCAAAGGGAGCCCTTCTTTGTAGTAAAGAGCGGGGGACAGCAGGATGAAAAATATATGCACCTGGCTGAATCCGTACCGGCAGAGCAGCGCGTGCATGTCCCGAGCGATTGTATCGTGCATCTCCTGTTCCCGCGGAAACATCAATATTTCCAGCGAAAGGGGCGAGTTGGCAATCAGCTCCGCCTGAAGCAGCTCGACTTTCACTTTTTCATGAAGGAGATGGGCCGCTTCCGCGAACGTTTCCACGATTTCTTGGGAAATATCGGATAAAAAATGTTTGTCAAAACCTTTGAATCTAAGATAAGGCATGTCGGTTCCTTCTTCGCAAAGTAGTTGGAATTGTGCCATTATAGTCTAGTAAAAATAGCACATGGAAATCAAAATAAATATTAGATCGAATCATTCTCGGTTTTAGAATGAAGGAACCGCTTAAGAGCGAATCGTCACCCCGGTATGAAGCGGGACAAGCCTGGCTAATTCGAGCACGTCATGGTTGTGCAGCCGGATGCAGCCGTGCGAAACGTGCCGTCCGATCGAGGAAGGATCGTTCGTGCCGTGAATGCCGTAGTGGGGCTTGCTGAGCCCCATCCAGAACGCTCCGAACGGGCCTCCGGGGTTCGGCACTTTATTGATAATGGTAAAGTGCCCGGTCGGCGTTTGCGTGAGCATTTTGCCTATGCCGATCGGATAAGATTTGACTACCGTATCGCCATCCAGGAGATAGAGCCGGAAGCTGGGAAGGTCGATAATGATGCGGTATTTGGGCATGATCGAATCACCTCGCTATATTCTATGCGGCGGGCGATGCGGCAAATTCAACTGCGACAAAAAAATAACAGTTGTTGTTATTTACCCGAAAACGCTGAATACAATATTAATGTGAGAGCGCTGCCATCTGCATGCCGGCCGGTCGGCTCCATTCATGTCATTCTTTTTCACGTGTGCGAAACAGCCCAATCGTTTGGATGGGTTTATTATATAAGAGAAAATGTAATCGCTTACAACGTGTGATATGAAAGGGAAGGCGCCCTGCGTCCGACCTTGCATATACCATATGGGAACTTTTCCAAGTTTTCATATGAAATTACATGAATGGAGGGGCATACATGAAGTTTAAACATGCCGGCAGCCCGATTGCTGCGCTTACCATGGCGGCAGTCATGTTCACAGGATGCACCACACCGCCGCCTACCACCGCGAGTCAGCAGCCCAGTCCGACAGTGGGGCAAGAAACCGCCCGGACCGCAACCCCGCAGCCGACGGCGGCACAGCAAGCAGGGACGGGCGACGCCAAGGAAACGCCGAGAAACGAGACGCTTTACGTCAACGGTTTGCAGTGGGGGGCTCCCACCAACTTCAACCTGCTCAGCGGCAACCCGGCTTTTCCGATCAACTACGGAAATTCCCGGGAATTGATTTACGAGACTTTGTTCATGATCAACCAGTTGGATGGCAAAATGGAACCGCTGCTCGGCTCCAAATACGCCTGGACCGACGACATGACTTTAAAAATCGATCTGAACAAGGATGCGAAATGGAGCGACGGCAAGCCTTTTACGGCGGACGATGTCGTCTACACTTACAAGCTGGCGAAAAAATATGACATTAACTGGAGCAGTTACTGGGCTTATATAGAGGATGTATCCGCCGACGGAGCGAATGCGGTCAACATCAAACTGAGCAAATCGAATCCGAACAAGCTTACGGTGCTCGAAAGCATCGAAATGATCCCCATGCTTCCGAAGCATGTATGGGAAGAGGTGGAGAAGAAGGCGGGCAACGACCTGGCCGCGATCCGCAAGGAAGTCAATGCCGATCCGGTAGGAACGGGTCCGTACAAAATGTATTTTTACAACGACCAAAAAATTGTCGTCAGCCGGGATGACAACTATTGGGGCAAATCGCTGTTCGGCAAGCTTCCCGCGCCCAAATATATCGCGCATATCATTTACAAGGATAATGCCGCAGGCGACCTTGCTTTCAAGAACGGCCAGGTCGACGTATCCCAGCAGTTCACTCCGCAGGTATGGAACATGTGGAAGAACGGCGCTCCCATCAAAACGTATTTGAAGGACGCCCCTTACTATTTGCCGGGCTCGATGCCGTCCATTTTCTTCAATTTGTCGAAAAAAGGGCTTGATAATGCCGATGTCCGGCGGGCGCTCGCGATGAGCATCGACTACAAAAAAATATCCGATCTCGCCATGAGCGGATATTCGGCGGCCATGCAGCCTTCGCTGACGCTGGCCACCGACGCCGAAGCCAAGTATGTCGATCAGGCCGCCATCAAGCCGCTGCAGTGGACGACGGACGTCAAAGGCGCGAACGAGCTGCTCGACAAAATCGGCGCAAAGAAAGGCGCCGACGGCATCCGCGTGCTGAACGGCACAAGGCTCGGGCCTTACGACATCGAATGTCCGTACGGGTGGTCCGATTGGAACGCCGCGCTGGAAATCGTGGCGCAAAGCGCCAAGGCGATCGGCATCGAAATCAGAACGAAATTCCCCGAGGCGCCGGTATGGACCAACGATTATCAGACAGGCAAGTTCGATATCATTATGAACACCCCGGCCGGCGGAGTCAGCCCGAGCCAGCCATGGAACAGGGCGCGGACGATTATGTACTCCAAGGGCGTTGCGCCGATCGGTGAAATGGCGTTCTGGAACTGGGGCCGGTACAAAAACGACAAGGCGGACGAAATTATCGATAAAATCCCGACCCTATCCGACGGGGCGCAGCTTAAAAATCTGTATACGGACCTTACCACAATGTGGCTGACCGACGTTCCGTCCGTGCCGCTGATGTACAGACCATGGGTATTTCATACCGTAAACGAAACTGTTTGGAAAGGGTTCCCTGTGGACGGCGACGGAAGCAACATTCCTCCGCAGATCGCCATGGACGGGGCCGGCGTCAGAGCGCTGTATCAAATTCATAACTAACCGGAAAGGGGCCTGTATGGGAGAAGCGGATTTGTCCTGTATAGGCTTCTTTTTGTCCGAAAAGCTCAAGCAGGAGGTGCTCAAGCTTTGAATGCCTATGCCAAATATTTTGTCAAAAAGTTGTTCTGGTATTTGCTTACGCTCGTCATAGCGGTCGCCTTAAATTTCATTTTGCCGAGACTGATTCAGGGAAACCCTGTCAGCAGCATCGTCTCGCAAGTGACCCAGGGCATGACCGACAGCGATACGATCAAAAAAGTGTACGAAACGTTCATGACCGAATTCGGCGTCGATAAGCCGCTCGGCACGCAATTTGCCATCTACGTTAAAAACTTGCTGACAGGCAACCTGGGTACGTCCTTCGGCCTGTATCCGAAAAAAGTGACGGACATTTTGGCTTCCGCCATTCCGTGGACGGTTGCGCTCCAACTGCCCGCCATATTGGTCGGGTGGCTGCTGGGCAACATGCTCGGCGCCGTAGCGGCTTACAAAAAGGGCGTTCTGGACAAAGTGATTTTTCCGGTCGCTTTATTTATTAATTCGATTCCTTTTTTTACTTTGGCGATTATTATGCTGTTCGTCTTTGCGCTTCACTTGCATTGGTTTCCGCCGTCCGGAGGGTACGATTACCAGATGATTCCGAACCTGAGCATGGATTTCATCCTTTCCGTCATCAGGCATCATACGCTGCCGTTCCTCTCGATTGTGCTCGTAACCATCGGCGGGCAGGCGATCGGCATGAGGGAGATGTCGATTTATGAATTGAATTCCGACTATGTGCTGTACAGCAAGCTGCTCGGCATCCGCGATTCGAAAATCGCCAAGTACGTGTTTAAAAATGCGATGCTGCCGCAAATTACCGGCCTCGCCTTATCGATCGGCACGATGGTCGGCGGTTCGCTCATTTGCGAAATCGTATTCAGCTATCCAGGCATCGGCACTTGGCTGTTTACGGCGATCCGGCAGCTGGATTACCCGCTCATCTCCGGCTGTACGCTGTTGATCGCGGTCACCGTACTGCTGGCGAATTTCCTGATCGAAATCATTTACGGCATTGTCGATCCGAGAATCAAGGCTGCGCAAATGGAGGATCAATGACTATGACGCATACGGTCCGAATTTTACTGAAATCTCCCAAATTTATGATCGGAGCGGTGGCACTGGTGATCATGCTGGCGCTAGTTACCGTATACCCGCTTATCAACCGCAGCGATCCGCTTGAGATGGTCGCGCTCGCTTTCCAGCCGCCGGGCGGCGGCATGATTTTGGGCTCGGACAACTTTGGCCGGGACATTTTTCTCGAGCTGATGTACGGGATACGGACTTCCGTCAAGGTAGGGCTGATCGCAGGCGTCTGCGCCACCGTCATCGGGCTCGTTATCGGGCTGGCCTCGGGCTATATCGGGGGCTTGTGGGACAACATTTTGACGACCGTCACCAACATTTTTATCGTCATCCCGTCTTTTATTATTTTGATTCTGGTCTCGGTCAGCATCAACTCCCGGAGCTCCCTTGTGACGGCGCTGATCATCGGCATAACGAGCTGGCCGTGGACGGCGAGGTCGGTGCGGGCCCAAACAACTTCGCTGCGGGGCAGGGACCATGTGAACATCGCCAAAATTTCCGGACACAGTACGCCGACAATTATCGTTTCCGAAATTCTTCCTTACATCGCCTCCTATGTCGTCATGGCTTTCGTTCTGCAAACCGCATCCGGCATTTTGGCGGAAGCTTCCATTTCCATGCTGGGTCTGGGGCCTTACAACACCATTTCGCTCGGTATTTTGATGAACTGGGCTTTGGTGTTCGAAGCTCCGGTGGCAGGGGCCTGGTGGGCGTTCATTCCGGCGGCTTTCTCCATTGCGGTCATTACCTTCTCGCTGTACATGATGAATACGGGGATGGACGAAATATTCAACCCTAAAATAAGGAGCTAGCTATGAGCAAACTTATTCTGGAAGTGAAAAACTTAAAAACCTATTACAAAACCCGGTTAAAAGAAAAGGTGTACGCGGTCGACGGAGTTGACTTCGTGCTGGAAGACGGCAAAACTTTGGGGATCGCCGGCGAGTCCGGCTGCGGCAAGTCCACGCTGGCACTCAGTCTGATGGGCTTTTATTTCGCTCCGCTCTATTATGGCAGCGGCTCCATCTCGGTCGACGGCACGGATATTATGAAGCTTGACAAGGAGCAGCTCAGGAAACAGGTCTCCGGCCGGGAAATCGCCTACATTCCGCAAGCGGCCATGAACGCGTTAAATCCGACGATGAAAATCATTCGCTTTATTGAAGATATAATGAAAGAGCATCGGCCCGAGCTGACCAAACAGCAGGTGTGGGCGCTGGCTGCGGAACGTTTTGAAACGTTGAATTTGTCGCCGAACGTGCTGAATGCGTATCCGAATGAGCTTTCAGGAGGCATGAAGCAAAGAACGGTGATCGCGATTTCCACCATACTGAACCCGAAAGTGCTGATCGCCGATGAACCGACCTCCGCGCTGGACGTCACCTCGCAGAAGGCGGTGGTTAAGCTTTTGAAGGATTTGCTGGAAAAAAAGTTCATCCGCTCGCTCGTGTTCATTACGCATGAACTCCCGCTGCTCTACCATGTTACCGACGATATTGTCGTCATGTACGCCGGCGAAATCGTCGAAAGGGGGACGTCGCACCAGATGATTTTCGATCCGCTTCACCCTTACACGAAAAAGCTGATGGGCTCCATTATCGTTCCCGAAGAAGGCATGAAGCGGCACAAGCTGGCAGCGATTCCGGGGGCTCCGCCGAACTTGAAAAACGTGCCCGACGGGTGCAGGTTCGCAGATCGCTGCTCCTATGCGCAGGATGCGTGCAAGGCGGGCAAAGTAGCCGGCGTAACGGTGGATGGCCGCATGTACCGGTGCCATTTTGAAGTCCGGACGTTAAAGGAGTGGTCTGCGAATGAGCGGCAGTGACGTACTGATTAGCGGGCAGCAGATTACGAAAGTTTTCGGGTACGGCAAAAACAAGACGACCGCCGTGCAGGATGTGAGCTTCGACTTCCGCGAAGGGGAGATCGCCTCCATCGTCGGGGAAAGCGGCAGCGGCAAAACGACTGTGGCCAAAATCATCATGGGGCTGCTGAAGGAGACAAGCGGGACTATCGAGTACAAGGGGGAGCGGCGGCAGCTAAAAACGCACGCAAGCCGGAAGGCGTACTGGAAAGATATCCAGGCAATATTCCAGGACCCTTTTTCCTCGTTCAATTTGTTCCACAAAGTCGACAAGCTGCTGATGGATTGCATCAAACTGCAAGGGCTGAAGCTGACCAAAGAAGAGCAGTTTCAGAAGATGAAAGAAGCTTGTTCGTTCGTCAATTTGAAATTTGAGGAGCTGTACAACAAATATCCGTTCGAGCTTTCCGGCGGGCAGATGCAGCGGCTTATGATCGCGCGGATTTTCATACTGCACCCGAAGGTGCTGATTGCCGACGAGCCGACATCGATGGTGGATGCCTGCTCCCGCTCGACGATTCTCGATATGCTGCTGAAGCTGCGCGATGAAAACAACATGACGATCATTTTCATTACGCACGATGTCGGGCTGGCCTATTATGTAAGCGATACGATATACATTATGGAAAAAGGCAAAATCGTGGAAAGAGGCAGCGCGGAGGACATCATTCTCCATCCGTCGCACCGGTATACGAAGCAGTTGATCGCCGACGTGCCGAAAATTCATTCAGCCTGGAATCTGGCTTGAACATGCGGAAAGACGCCTTCCCGAACCCGAAGGGGGGCGTCTTTTTGCGTCTTTCGCGTGCCGGGCGGGGCTCGTCCGCGGAGTACCGGCGCGGGCGAATCCCGGGCGCGCGTTGTGCCGCCGGGCACATGGCGGCGGTCGCCCCCGCGCGACGGTAGAAAGCCTGCACTTTCGCAGGCTATGGAGAAACCCGCGCGTCAGAGCCGGCCGGTCGCACCATCCGCCTGGTTGCGTGAAGAAAACCTGCAAAAGTACAGTTTTTGCTCGACGGATGCGCCGGCCACGGCATATTCCTGCAAATGTGCAGGCTTTTCGCCGCGAACATGGGCTCAGGTTCATTTTTGGCGAAAATTCCCACTGGCTTTGCAAACAAAACCCTAACTGTGGGATGAAACCCATATAAAGGTATTCGAGATGAGATGGCACGCATGTAGTTGAGTGTCGTTTGGTTGCAATTTACTATAATTCGATATATATATAAATTTTACCATTCCACTTTTCTTGGAAGTATCGAAAAAAGTCAACGTCCGCCTAAGTCTAGACAATACCCATAATATACCTTTTATGTTTAATTGATGCTTATTTGATTACAATCTGTTGGGCCTTTAACTTTTTAGGATGTTTTCGGGTGCGTCCTCGTTTGGCCTTTTTTCGTCGTCCTGCCGATAAGCGCTCCGGCTCCCGGTTGAGAGCCTGAACGAATACATCCCACGTGTGGAACCAATAATGCCGCATCGTTTTGAGAACCGTCCATGTCGTTTCTTTGGTTTGCGCTTCTTGTTTGACGAGCTCGCTTAACCCGTATGCGATAAGTGCGATGTAAATCTGGTTCCATACTGCTTCCGGTTTGTGGTTGAATAACTTTTTGATCTTCAAATGGCTTTTGATCCACTTGAAAAACAGTTCGATGAACCAGCGGCTTTTGTACATCTCAGCAATCTCTTCCGCGGTATGCTTCCAAAGACTTGTCACTACCCGGTAGACTCGCTGTTTGTCGTCCGTGTATTCCACCAGCCGAAGCTGGANGAGCTGGAAACATTCTCCGCTCTTCAAGTCTTTGACTTCCACAAGCGCATCTTTGAGGATATTCGAGTTCGCTGGAACCGGAAAGTCTTTCAAAACGCGGAAGCTGGAATTTGCCTTCACTCGAGCGACAAACGAGATTTTTCGCTGCGACCATTCATGGTACAAGTGGTAATTGAGATAGCCTCGGTCGAACACATAGATCGCATCGTCCTCCACCACTAAGGAAAGCGCCCCCGCTTGGTCGGACACCGC
>NZ_JBVYOL010000033.1:0-69097 GCF_056120505.1 Paenibacillus sp. sgz302164
CAGCCGAGGACCGGATGATCCGCGCCGCCGCCCGGGTGCAGCGCGAGCTTTCGCCGCCCGACGCCTGGCGGAGGCGGGCGCTCAATCAGGCGGCACGGGAGCTGCTGCTCGCTCAAAGCAGCGACTGGACGTTCATTCTCGACGCCGGCACGGTGACGGAATATGCAGAGCGCCGCATCCGCAGCCATCTGGAGCATTTTCACGCCCTGCTCGACATACTTGAGCCCGCTGATGAACGCAGTACCGGTACCGGTTTGTCCGCTTCGTCTGCGCCAGCCCAGCCCGCCGATGCTTTGACCTGCAGACCGGAGCCCACCGGCAATCACTGCACCGACAACGGCTTGCCCGCTCTGTCTCCGCCCGCTCAGCCTGCCGGCGACCTGCTCGATCGGCTGGAGCACAGCTCGCCGTTTTTGCCCGATCTCGATTACCGCATATACGCAGCTTCGAGCGAGCTTGAGGAGGTACGAGCGGGAGCGTTTCTTCCCGCCGCTCCCGGCAGTGGCAAGCTGCGCATCCTCATGCTCGCCTGGGAATATCCGCCGCGCGTGATCGGCGGCTTGGCCCGGGCGGTCTGCGACTTATCGGAACAGCTCGCCACGCTCGGACACACCGTCCATGTCATTACGTGCCATGCGACCGACAGTCCGGTCTACGAGGTGTCCGGGCAAGTGCATATTCATCGGGTGCAAATTTTGCAGTCGATGGCGCCGGTTCATTTTCTCGATTGGGTCTTTCAAATGAATATGGCTTTTATAGAAGTGATTCAGCGTCTTTTCCGGGACGATGCGGATTTCGATCTTGTTCACGCTCACGACTGGCTCGTCTTTTACGCCGCCAAAGAAAGCAGGCAAACTCTCGGCATCCCGCTCATCGCCACCGTTCACGCCACGGAATACGGGCGCAGCCAAGGCAGGCTGGAGACCGAAGTGCAGCAGCGGATTCATCGCCTGGAAGGTAAGCTGACCAAGGAAGCGGACCGCGTCATCGTCTGCAGCCGGTTTATGCAGCATGAAATGCAGCGCCTTTTCGGACTGCCGGAAAGCAGAGCGGTCCTTATTCCCAACGGCGTACGCGCGCATCGTGGAACGGATGCCCCCGCTTCCCTTATCCATCCGCTGCTGCCGGGAACCATTGGCGATACCACAGGCCGAGACCGGATCATCTGCTTCCTGGGCAGGCTCGTGCACGAAAAAGGCGCGCACATTCTGATCGACGCCATGCGGCCGCTGCTCAAACGCTTCGCTAACGCACTCCTCGTCATCGCCGGGACCGGTCCGGCTCTGGAAGAGCTGCGTTTCCGCTCCGCCCGTTACGGAGACCGGGTCCGTTTCACCGGCTTTGTTGACGGGCAGGATAAAGAACGATTGCTGGAAGCCGCCGAATTGTGCGTCTTTCCCAGCCTCTACGAGCCGTTCGGCATCGTCGCTCTGGAAGCGATGTCCAGCGGAACGCCGCTAGTCGTCTCCGATGTCGGCGGTCTGGCCGAAATCGTCGAGCACGGCGTCGACGGCTGCAAAGTTCCCCCGGGCGATGCCCGGGCGCTCGCCGCGCAAATCGCGGATTTGCTGGAGCGTCCCGAGTCCGCGAAGCAGCTTGCGGAAGCGGCTGCTCGTAAAATTGAAGCTTCCTACGATTGGACCGGCATCAGCGAGGCGACCGTAGACGTGTATCGGCAGGCAGCCCATACCGTTTTATCAAAATGAAGCGGAATTTCAAATTGCTGAGCAAATGAGGTCACTTTGTGAGGGTTAGGGAACCGGAGCGCTCTAATTTGGGGTGCATACGCTTTTTCCCAACGCTCGTCTCCCAGGGTGCAGGTTGTACAGCGGGGAGACATCAGGCAGCTTAGCGGACCAGACTAAAGCCTGCAAAAGTGCAGGTTTTTCCTATGAAAATGTTTCGTTTTGGCGAAAAGCCTGCGATTGTGCAGGAATTTTCGATGAAAATGAATCTGAGCCCACGTTCGCGGCGAAAAGCCTGCACAATTGCAGGAATATTTCGTCTCCAGCCCATCAACGAGCAAAAAACTGCACTTTTGCAGCTTTTTTCGCGTGATTCGGCTGAATGTGGGGTCCGGCTTTGGCGTGCACGTTTCAGGGCAGCCTGGCTTTTGCTGCTCTTCTTTACACAACCCAGCAGATTGTGGGGATTCGGCTCTGGCGTGCAGGTTTCGGAGTAGTCTGGCTTTTACTTCTCTTCTTTACGCAACCCAGCAGATTGTGGGGATTCGGCTCTGGCATGCAAGTTTCGGAGTAGCCTTGGCTTTTGCAGCTTTTTCACGCGATCGGGCTGATTGGGGCGGTCCGCCTTTAGCCTCCGCGTTTCGCGGCAGCCTGGCTTCTGCTGCTTTTCTTCACGCGACCAGGCTGATTGGGGCGGTCCGGCTCCGGCCTCCGCGTTTCTGGGCAACCAGGATTGCGCTGCTTTGATTATGCCGGCCCCGTTCTAGCCTCCCCGCGTTTCCTGGAAGCCCCGGAATTCACGTATATTTCATAGCGGCGAGGAAATAATAAAATAATATGTGAAACTGTGCCCATTTTGAAAGCGCGGTCACATGCAATTTTCAGAATATTTTCAAAGAATCATTGATTCCTTGGGAAGAATTAGGTAACCTATTGGCAAAGCCCTATGTGTCCTTATGAAGCGTAGGCTGATCCATCAGACGCGTAGACCCTCTTTCAGTTCCCTTGGAGCATGGTTTTACCGCGATCAAACTTACGAGTGGGGAAGTGATTTTATGCCTAGACATCTGGTCATCGGAAACGGAAAATTTCTTATTAACCTCGATCAGCATTCTTACATGCGGGATCTGTACTATCCTTTCGTCGGCCAGCTCAATCATATCGGCGGATACCAGTGCCGGGTAGGCATCTGGGTCGATGGCGCCTTTGCTTGGCTGAACGCCCCGGAATGGCAGTTTCATCTCGCTTATGTGGAGGATTCTCTCGTTACAAAGGTTACGGCTACGCATCCGGATCTGGGAATCACCCTGCTCATAAACGACGGTGTCCATCAGCGCGAGGACATTTATTTGAAGCGGATTCAAATTACCAATCACCGAAATACGGTGCGCGAGGTACGGGTATTTTTTAACCAGGATTTGCTCATTAACGAAACGGAAGTGGGCGACACCGCTGCCTATTACCCGGCATCCAATACCGTTTTCCATTATAAAAAAGACAAGTATTTCATGTTTAACGGAAGCACCGGAACCGAGGGCATTTTTCAGTATTCTACGGGTGTCAAAAGGTTCTACAATGCCGAAGGCACCTGGCGCGACGCCGAAGACGGCCATCTGATGGGCAATGCGATCGCTCAGGGCTCGGTCGATAGCACGATCAGTTTCCGGCTGTTCGTGCCGCCGGAGGCCAGCCAGACGATGTACTACTGGATGACGGCCGGCAAAACGCTCGAGGAAGTGAAAAAGCTCGACGCCTACGTCAAAGACAGCCACCCCGGCAAGCTGCTTGACCGGGTTACCGTGTACTGGCAGCGCTGGGCTAACAAGTCCGAGCGGGATTACGGCGACTTGCCGGAGGAAGTAGTGCGCTTGTATAAGCAGAGCCTGCTGATCGTCAGAACGCAGACCGATGTGAACGGCGCCATCATCGCCGCCAACGACTCGGACATTATGCAGAGCAATCGTGACCATTACAGCTACATGTGGCCCCGCGACGGCGCATTGATCGCCTATGCGATGTCCATGGCCGGTTATCAGGGCATGATCATTCCTTTCTTCAACTTTTGCGCTAATGTGCTTTCGCCGGAAGGCTATCTGCATCATAAATACAATCCGGACGGCACGGTCGGCTCCAGCTGGCATCCTTACATTCATTCGGGACGCGTGCAGCTGCCGATCCAGGAAGATGAAACCGCACTTGTCCTTTTTGCCCTGTGGCAGGACTTTCAGAAGCACGGCAGCCTGGAATTCGCCCAATCGCTTTATCGCACGTTAATTCGCAGAGCGGCCCGGTTTATGTCGACTTATATCGATCAGGAGCTGAACCTGCCTAAGCCGAGCTACGATCTTTGGGAAGAACGGTACGGCATTTATACTTTCACGGCTTCTGCAGTGTACGGCGGGCTGATCGCCGCTTCGAATTTCAGCAATTTGTTCGGCGATGAGGAGCGGAGCAACCGCTACAAGCACACGGCCGAGAAAATTAAAGCCGGCATGCTCAAGCATTTGTGGGATGAAGAAGAAGGCCGTTTTGTGCGCGGTTTGTACCTTGAGGACGGGGAATGGGTTAAGGATATGACGCTGGAAAGCTCCGTCTACGGCATTTTCGAATTCGGCGTGCTGCCGGCCGACGACGAGCAGGTCGTATCGACTATGAAAGCGAACAAAGCAGGACTGGCGATCAAAACCGACGTCGGAGGCATCGCCCGCTATCATCACGATTATTACTTCCAGCGCTCCACCGACATCGATAACATTCCGGGGAACCCCTGGATCATCTGTACGCTTTGGATCGCCGAGTGGGAAATCGAGTGCGCCAAATCGCTGGCCGACCTGGAGACACCACGCAGGACGCTGGAGTGGGTCGTTCGGCATTCCATGGAAAGCGGCGTGCTGCCCGAGCAGCTTGATCCTTTTTCAGGCGAGCCCGTATCCGTCGCTCCGCTCACCTGGTCCCACGCCACTTATGTGCTGACCGTCGTGAAATACTTGAACAAATACAAGCAGCTTGCCAAACAGTAGTGCTGCAAATACAAAAGCTATCCTGAAGTCGGTTTCGACAGGGGATAGCTTTTTTTTGCGCGGAGTAAATTTTTGCATTGTATAATTATTCATAAAATTTTATAATTATTAAAACCATTTTGCATTTATTGGAGTGATGAAATTGGGCTTTAAAGTTTTTGTCGATGGTCAAGACGGCACTACAGGATTAAAAATTAACGAATATTTATCGCGGATCGCCAAGATCGAAGTGCTTCAAATCGAACCTTCCAAACGAAAAGATCCGGATGCCCGCAGCCGATTGCTGAACGCCGCAGATATTGCATTCCTTTGTTTGCCCGACGATGCCGCCAGGGAATCCGTTTCGCTGATTGCCGGCGGGAAAACCAAAATCATCAATGCCAGCACCACCTTTAGAACGGATCCGGGCTGGGTCTTTGGATTGCCGGAGCTAGTCCCCGGCCAGAGGGATCTCATTCGCGGCGCTTCCAAAGTTTCCGTCCCCGGCTGCCATGCAACAGGCTTTATACTGAGTCTCAGACCGCTCATCGATGCCGGCATTGTGCCGAGGGACTACCCCGTCACCAGTTTCTCGGTTACAGGGTACAGCGGAGGCGGAAGAAAAAAGATAGAATTGTACGAAAACGCTGCGGCCGCAGACGAAAAAAAACTGCATATCCCGAGGCACTATGCGCTCGATCGCTTGCATAAGCACATCCCCGAGATGCAAATGTACTCCGGCCTGCTCTACGAGCCTCTTTTTACGCCCGTTATTGCCGATTACTATCAGGGACTGGCTGTATCCGTGCCGCTGATCAAAAGGAATTTGAACAAAAGCGTGTCGGCCGAGGATGTTCGCGACATCTTGGCGGCCCGCTATGAGTCCGAACCTTTCATCCGTGTCATGCCGTACGAATCCGGCCGCTACCTGGACGACGGCTACTTTTTGATCGGCGAGTGCAATCTCACGAACAAAGTCGACATGTTTGTTTTCGGCCAGGGCGAACATATCCACATTTTAACCAGGTACGATAATCTGGGAAAAGGTGCTTCCGGCGCGGCCATTCAAAATATGAACCTGATGCTCGGCTTTGAAGAAAGCCTTAGTTTAATCTAGCGGCCGCACTCGGAGCCTGAGCCAAACTCCCTACTGCACCAGCTCGCTGTAGCTCCCGGCTCCGAGCAGCAAGTCGAGCTCCTGCGGATGGGATAGCTGAATTTTATACATCCATCCTTTTTCATAAGGCGAGTCGTGCAGCAGCTGCGGCACCCGTTCAAGCAATGGGTTCACGGCCATTACTTTGCCGGATAACGGGGCGGGCAAATCCCGATCGCCCTCCACGGTTTCCGCGCTGCCTGCATATCCGCCCCGCTCCAGCTCATCCCCTGCTTCGGGCAGTTCGATAAAGACGATCATCCCAATTGTGGCGATCGCCCAATCGGTAAGTCCGACGACGGCATGCTCCCCTTCCGGACGAATCCAGTAATGGTCTTTGGTGTACCGAAGATGTTCCGGAACTGTCATGTTCATTATCCTCCCAGGTGCAAAAGTTTGCAAAGCCGCCAGTGCCTGCTAAGCCCGGCGTTTGCGTTTTAGTATCAAAAAAGCTCCTCCGCCGCATCAAACGGACCGAAGGAGCTTTATCGCTTTTAACTATGATTATTTCGCAACGAGGTGTTTGTCGCCAGGTTTCCAGTTCATTGGGCACAATCCGCCGGATTGAAGCGCTTGAAGCACGCGAAGCGTTTCTTCTACGCTGCGGCCTACGTCGTTGTGGTTAACAACTTCGTATTTCAGTTCGCCTTCCGGATCGATGATGAACAGGCCGCGAAGCGCGATGCCTTCTTCTTCGATCAGAACGCCATAATCGCGGGCAACGGATTTAGTGATGTCCGCAGCAAGAGGGAATTCCAGCTTGCCAAGGCCGTTATCGTTAACCGGAGTGTTGATCCAGGCGCGATGAGTATGAATGCTGTCGATGGAAACACCCAGAATCTCAGTGTCCAGCTCTTTGAATTGAGCGGCAGCGTGGCTCAAAGCTGTAATTTCTGTTGGGCACACAAATGTGAAATCCAATGGATAGAAGAATAATACCAACCATTTTCCTCTATAATCGGACAAAGATGCTTTACCGAAATCTTGACCGTTGCCTAATGCCGTCTCCATTGTGAAATCCGGCGCTTGTTTACCGACTAAACGCTCTGCCATGTGCAAAACTCCTCCTCTAATCTGAACTCTTCGTATAAAATGGTAACATTCGCCTAGATGAAAGTCAATAATTAGATCGAATATCAACTAATAATTATTATTAATTGTGGGAGATTTTTGACAATTAGTTTGAAAAGCATTTGGAATAGGGGCATTTCGAAATGCTGATTGGAAAAACCAAGCTGCTGAATATCATCTATCGATTATCGCCAACGCTTGCCGACCGAATTATGCGTGACACATAAGCTGCGTTATGTAAAAAGCCTGGCGGTTGAGGCGTTATATGTTTCACCCAGAAGGAACTAGTTTAATAAACCTAATTATCAATTTGGAAATGAGCCTTAATTCTCATTTATTTTTTAAAAAATTACAAATTTCAACTTTTTTAGACAAAATAACATGGTAAACCTTTCCTTTAAGTGATATTATGAGAAAGTTGATATAAATTACCCAAAAGGAGTCATTGCATTTATAGGAAAGGGGAGAGCATCAACTTTAGCACTAAGGACTATTTATCTATCTTTCTATGATTCAAGTTCATAAGATGACTCGATGCTCGGCAAATTAATTGGAAAAGGATGTGCAACTATGAAACCAACCTTCAAAAAATCTCTTTTTAATAGCAAGATTTATTTCTGCTGCATGTTTATGAGTTTACTTTTTACTATTTTTTCAAGTTCCACATTTGCGGCGACTACAGGATATCCTCCTAGTCAGGCTACTGGTGGGAAGGTTACTGCTACAGTGATCAATGCCTATTCTGCAAATGCAACTGAGAATGGTGCAGGGTTGTTCGATGGAACTATGGTGGATGAATGGAATACAAATAAAGTTTTTTATTGGTATGGTGCTACTTCGTATCTGGAAGTTTCTTTCCCTAAATCAGTTAATATTTGGAGATATGGAACTACTTCGTGGAGCGGTCATAATGCTCAATTGAACATCTTGAAATTTAACAGTTCTGACGGTAGCTATACAGATGTTACTTCCACGTATTCTCTTCCTGTTTCAGCAATTAACCAAACACAGGCTGAAAAGTTTGTACAGCATTTACCAGCGGGAAGGTACAAGTTTAAAGTTGCTAGTGGTTATCGAATAGATTCTGAATGGTATGTGGAAAATGATGAGGCTGGGCCTGCTGTACCGTCTGGTTTGAATGGTACTGGTGCTAATGGTACTGCTAACCTTACTTGGAATGCGAATACCGATTCTAATTTACAAGGATATTTCATTTACCAAAATGGAGTAAAACTTTCCAATACTCCTATCAGCGGAACATCTTATTCCGTTGGTTCCCTTACGAACGGGACTTCCTATTCTTTTCAGATTTCGGCTGTTGATACCTCAGGGAATGAATCTGCTTTGTCTTCAGCGGTATCGGTCACACCAGTGAACACGAACCCGCCAGTTACGCCAACCGGATTAACTGGAGTGGCAGGGAACGGGACGGTAAATCTTAATTGGAAAGGGAATTCAGAAACTGATTTAAGCGGCTATAATGTATATCAAAATGGAGTGAAACTGAATACGACACCTGTTTCGGCGGTTAGTTTTAATGTGACCGGATTGATCAATGGAACAACCTACAGCTACCAAGTTTCGGCGGTTAATAAAGCGGGGTTTGAATCGGCCAAATCTGCAGCCATCAATGTAACTCCTGTTCCTCCATTGCCGGCAACTCCTTCGGGATTATCAGCAACAGCTGGAAATGCACAAGTAAGTCTGACCTGGAATTCTGTAGCAGAGTCCACATACTATGTTCTTAAAAGATCAACGACTGCGGGCGGACCATATACTGTTATTGCTAATAATGTATATCTACCATCTTTTACGGATAACTCAGTTGTAAACGGTACGACTTACTACTTTACTGTAAGTGCGGTTAATATCGCGGGGGAAAGCGGCAATTCGAATGAGGTTGCAGTTACTCCAAAAGCTCCATTGCCACAAACGCCGCAAGCTCCAACCAATTTGACAGGAAGCGCGGGCAGCAATCAATCGAGCCTGTCTTGGACTGCATCGGCTGGAGCGACAAGTTACACGGTAAAACGTGCAGCAACTGCAAATGGGCCTTTCACCGCTGTGGCAAGCAACGTAACTCAGACTTCATTTATTGACGCCACGGTTACCAATGGTACGACTTATTATTATGTTGTCACAGCAACAAATGCAGGTGGCGAGAGCTCAAACTCCAACGTGGTTACTGTGACCCCGTCTTCGCCGGGATTGCTTTATCCTACAAACTTGGTTGCTACATCCGGCAGCAAACAGGTTTCCTTAACTTGGACAGCCGCAACGGGAGCATCCAGTTATATTGTTAAACGCAGCACATCCAATAGTGGTCCGTATACCCAAATCGCATTGGGAATTACAGGTACGAGTTATACGGATACGACAGTAACAGACGGAACGACATATTACTACGTAGTATCCGCTGTTATTGGAAACAATGAAAGTAATAATTCAAACTCTGTAGAGGCAACCCCGACAGCTCCAATTCAAAATAATCGGGCTCTATTAGAAATTACTATGGTTAGCGGTCAAACATTTGAATATGATTTGTCTATGGACGAAGTAAATGATTTTATCAACTGGTACAACAATCGCGCTTCAGGAACAGGACCAGCATTCTATACGATGAACAAAACCTATAACCTGGGACCTTTCAAAAGTAGAAAAGATAATTTTGTATTCGATAAGATCCAAAATTTTGAGGTTAATCAATACAGTAAATAGAGTTTGATCTACCGATTATCGCCATCGATCGCCGACCGAATTATGCGCAACACAATAAGCTGCGTTATGTAAAAAGCCTGACTGCTGGGGCGATGTTATTCGCTCAGCAATCAGGCTTTTTATATTGCATGAAATTATTTGCGCATAGCGTTAACGATCAGTTCGCCCATCGCAATCGTGCCGATGGCTTTGCTTTTGTCGACGGCGATGTCGCCTGTGCGGTTGCCCGCGTCGAGCACTTCTTTGACCGCGCGCTCGATGGAATCAGCCGCATCGTGATAGCCGAACGTCAAGCGGAACATCAGAGCGACGGACAAAATCGTAGCGATCGGGTTCGCGATGCCTTGACCGGCGATATCCGGAGCGGAGCCGTGCACCGGCTCGTACAGGCCGAAGCTGCCTTCGCCCAGGGATGCGGAGGAAAGCATGCCGATCGAGCCTGTCAGCATCGCAGCTTCGTCGCTCAAAATGTCGCCGAACATGTTCTCGGTGACAATGACGTCGAAGCTGGATGGACGGCGGAGCAGCTGCATCGCGCAGTTGTCGACGAGCACATGCTCCAGCTCGACATCCGGATAATCCGCGGAAACGCGGATTACCGTTTCGCGCCACAAGCGGGACGTCTCCAGAACGTTCGCTTTATCAACGGACGCCAGCTTCTTGCTGCGGGTGCGCGCGATGTCGAAAGCTTGGCGGGCGATGCGCTCGACTTCAGCGACGTTGTACACGCAAGTATCCACTGCTTCTTGGCCGTTTGCGCCTTCGCGGCGGAATTTCTCACCGAAATAGATGCCGCCTGTCAATTCGCGAACGACGATCAGGTCGGTTCCTTCCAATACTTCCGGTTTCAAAGTGGAAGCTTCTTTCAGGCAATCGAAAATAACAGCCGGACGAATGTTCGAGAACAGTCCGAGCGCTTTGCGGATGCCGAGAAGCCCTGTTTCCGGACGCAGCTCCTTCGGATTGTTGTCCCATTTCGGACCGCCGACAGCGCCCAGCAGAACGGCGTCAGCCGATTGGCACACCGCAAGCGTTTCTTCCGGCAGCGGGGTGCCTTTTTGATCGATGGCGATACCGCCGAACAGCGCATGCTCGGTTTCAAATTGGTAACCGAACAATTCTTCCGTACGCTTCAATACTTTTTCCGCTTCTGCAACAACTTCCGGACCGATTCCGTCTCCGGCGATTACAGCGATTTTTTTCACTTCTGCCATGACTTTCATTCACTCCCTGGTTTCATATTCCTGCCGCTTGGCGCGGTCAGACATCCTTCGTTAACGTCGAAAAAAGACTTCTATATATTGTACCATACTTAGGCCAGGTCACTTAGATATAAAATCTATCGCTTTAATAGGCTACACCTATAAAGAAGCATGTAAACGTGGTTGAATCACTCACCGCCGGAGCAGCACATCACTGCTGACGCGGCAAAAACCTGCAAAAGTGCAGGCTTTTTCTTTGAAAGAGGCTCATTTTGAGGAAAAACCTGCAATTGTGCAGGAATTTCCGACCCAGATGGGTCCGAACTCATGTATGCGCGAAAAAAACTGCATTTTTGCAGGAATTTTTCGTTTCCGGCGTACCAGCGAGGAAAAAACTGCACTTTTGCAGGTTTTCCCTGCTTTGCCAAGCGGGTGTGCGCCTTTTGCAGGTTTTCCCCACGGTCGGCAGGCTATCCCTCCCTCCGTTCGCTGCACGAATCGCCGTAAGTCACCCTGCCCCACCGCATCGCACCGCAACCACACGCTGGCTTTGACATCCATTAGGGTTCAGCCCTTCTGGATACCCTAGTAATAATGTATCTCGTACACTCCGGGATATTGTGGCCGACCGACCGCCGTCATGCCGTGCAGCACCGCGCGCCGGGAGCTGCGCGCAGATTCGCCGGTGCCGATATGATTCGACCCGAGCGGCACCGGCGAATCCGATCATTTTCTACCCTGTTCCTTATCCATTTCATCTTACGTAAACAACCGGAATCCGTAGAATAAAGATAGATCGCAAATACAGGAGGTCAGTAATATCATGAAAAAAATGATAAAAATCGCTGCAACGCTGCTTGCCGCTACTACGCTGCTTGCCGGATGCGCCAGCGGCGAAAAACCTGCGGATCCGCAGGGGGCGGGAGCGGCGGCAGGAACGTCCACGGACAAAGTCAAGCTCTCCGTGTGGCATAACTGGACAGGCCAGGATGCAAAGGCCATCGCCATGAGAAAAATTTTGGACGATTTCAAAACGCAAAACCCCGATATCGAGCTTGAGGTCGAGGGTCTCCCGACAGACGGCTTGAAAACGCGCCTCAGAACCGTAGCCGCGGCGAATGAAATGCCGGATTTGTTCGTGATGTGGCCCGACGCCATGACGAAGGAGTTTGTGAGCGGCAATCTCGTGCAGCCGATCAACGATTTCCTCGACAGCAAGCAGGAGTGGAAAAACAATTTCATTCCGAACGCGCTGGACGGCTATACCGTGGACGGCAACATTTATTCCGTTCCGATGAACCTGTCACCTACCTCTTTCATTTACTATAACAAAGCTTTGTTCGACAAATACAATGTACAGGTTCCCCAAACATGGGACGAGCTTAAAGCGGCAATCGACACGTTCAACAAAAATAAATTAATCCCGATCGCCCTCGGCAATAAAGCGAACTGGGCCGTCCAATCCACCATTTTCAGCGCGATCGCCGACCGCGTGACCGGAACGGACTGGTTCCTGAAAGCGGCGAAACAAGATGGCGCCAAATTTACAGATCCGCAGTTCGTCGAAGCTTTGAAAACGCTGCAGGATCTCAGCAACGCGAAAGCTTTCCAGGACGGCTTTAACAGCATCGATCAAAACCAGATGAGACAGCTTTTCTTCCAAGGCAAAGCGGCTATGTTTATCGACGGAGGCTGGGCGATGGCCGACGTTGTAACGAATGCGCCGAAAGAAGTGCTGGACCAAACGCACGTTACGATTTTGCCTCCTGTTAACGGCGGCAAAGGCGAGGCCAAATCCACTTCCGGCGTCGTAGGCACGGGCATGGGCGTAAGCAAAAAGCTGACCGGCGCCAAAAAAGACGCGGCGATGAAGCTGTTCTACGCGCTTTCCGGTCCGGACGGCCAGCAGGCGACTTTGAACAGCAGCACGCTCGTCAGCTACAAAATCGATCTGGACAAAAGCAAAGCTCAACCGCTGTTCGTGGAGCTGAACGAGCTGATGAAAACTGTGAAAATTACTCCCGTCTACGATTCCAAGCTGAGTTCCGCTGCCGTTGATGTCATCAACAACAATCTGCAAGAGCTGCTCATGGGCGGCAACCCGGAAGCAATCGCCAAAAAAATCCAGGACGCGCAAGCAGGCGCGCTGGGCAAATAAAGGAACTGCTGCAACACCCCCAGCCCTCCACGTTTGTGGCAGGGCTGGCTACTTTCCCGAAGGATGTGAAAAGATGAATACAGCGTATGTCCGCAGGTTCGTTGTGTTAAGCCTCCTCCCCGCCGTCTTGATCTATGCTCTATTTGTATTTGTTCCGGTCATCTGGTCCAGCTACTACAGTTTTTTCGACTGGAAAGGCATCGGCGCCGCCAAGTTTATCGGCCTCAAAAACTATGTTGAAATCATTCACGATGAGGTATTCTGGAGAGCGTTCAAGAACAACATCATTTTTGTCGCCGTAGCGGTCTTCGGCCAGCTTCCCATCGCTCTGGTGCTTGCCATCATGCTGCATAAAAGCAATGCCCTGCAGCGTTTCATCCGCTCCGCCGTCTTTATGCCGATGGTGCTTTCCTCCGTCGTCATCGGGATGATCTGGCAATATATTTATCACCCGCAGATCGGCATTTTGAACTTTTTGCTGGACAAGCTCGGTTTGTCAAGCTGGAAGCTGCAATGGCTGTCCGACGCGAAAATCGCGATTTTCGCCCTTGCTCCCCCGCTCGTCTGGAGCTTCGTCGGCCTTTATTTGATCATCTTTATTTCCGCGTTTCAGAACATTCCCGGAGAAATCCACGATGCCGCGCAAATTGACGGCGCGGAAGGAGCGCGCAAGCTCGTTTCCGTGACGCTGCCCATGATCTGGAGCACCGTGCAAATCGCCATCGTCCTCTGTATTTCCGGAAGTCTGAAATCGTTCGACCTCGTTTACGTAATGACCAAGGGCGGTCCGGCGCATGCGACCGAATTGCTCGCAACTTATATGTACAACTCAACCTTCTCTTCGTACCGCTACGGATTCGGCAGCGCCATATCCACGTCGATTGTCCTCATCAGTCTTGTCTTTATCGGCATCAGCCAGTGGTTAACGAACAGAAGCGCGAAAGCGTAAAGAAAGGAGCAACATAAGATGAGCTATTTGGCAGCAGCCCGGCCGCAAGCGAGTGCGAATAAAACGGGTTCTTCCATGAAAAAATGGAGACAAGGCATATTTTGGACGTTTTTGACTTTATATGCTATTTTAACGTTATACCCGCTTTTCTGGCTGGTGATCAGTTCGTTTAAATCGAATGCGGAGTTTTTCAACAAGCCTTTCAGCCTGCCGGAAAGCTGGCATTTCACCAATTTCGTGACGGCCTGGAACACCTCCAAGATGGGCCTCGCGTTCGTCAACTCGGTCATCGTATCCGCCGTCTCGCTGGTTTTGACATTGTTTATTACTTCGCTTGCGGCATACGTTCTGGCCAGATTCAAGTTCCGATTCAAGGGAATCATTTTAACTTTTTTCGTCATCGGCATGCTGATTCCGATTCACAGTACGCTGGTGCCGCTGTTTATTTTGATGAAGCAGCTTTCGATGCTGAATTCGTACTGGGCGCTTATTCTTCCTTATACCGCCTTCGCCCTTCCGACCGCCATATTTGTGCTAACCGCTTATCTGGCTTCGGTGCCCAAAGAAATCGAGGAAGCGGCTTATATTGACGGAACCAAGCTGTGGGGCGTTTTTTGGCGGATTATGCTGCCGATTTCGCTGCCTGCTTTATCAACGGTCATCATTTTGAGCTTTTTGCACTTTTGGAACGATTTTTCCTTTGCCCTTGTTTTCATTAGCAAAAGCAGCCTAAAAACGCTGCCGCTGAGCATCGCTACGTTCGCCGACGGCTATCAGACCGATTACGGCCTGACGCTGGCTGCGATGACGATTGCGGTGCTTCCGACCATTGCCGTGTATTTGATGTTCCAGGAACAGGTTATGAAAGGAATGACGGCCGGAGCCGTGAAGGGTTGATCGTACAGGCAAAAGCTAAGGAGGATACATGAATGTGGCGATGGATGGGATACTCCCTGCGGCGTAAGCTATCCTTCATGCTGCTTGTAACGGCGCTAATTCCGCTGCTGTTTCTCGGTTCGTTCGCCTTCGTCATTTCTTCGAACATTACGCAGGAGAAAGCGCAGCAGGCCGGACTTGACACTCTCGCGCAAATGGATGCCAAGTTCCGTTTTATTATCGGCGATGTCGAAAATATTTCAATTTTCCTGATCGGCCTGCGGGACATTCAGGAGTATATGAACAAGCCCGACAATGATGTGGCCGCGCAAACCCGCATCCTCGGCCTGATGACCAACCTTATGCATTCCAAAGACTATTTGTCCAACATCACGATTTATCCGGCAAACGGGGGCGATCCCCTGTCCACGACGACGATCTATAGCAGCGACCTGGGCAAGCAGATGGATGTCAGACAGGTGCAGGACAAGCTGTGGACCGGACTGTACACGATACGAAACTATGCAGGGGACCGCCATGTTTTTTCCTTCATCCGCCCTTTGCGCAGTGTGAACAATTATCAGACGCTGGGCTGGCTGTCGATCAGCCTGGACGAGCAGACGGTGTCCCGCATCTGGTCGGAGACGCAGCTTGCCGAAGGCCATGGTCAAGTGGCGCTGCTGAACGGCAGCTATGACGTCATTTCATCTACGGATAAAAGCTGGCTGGCCCGCCCTGCCGGGGCGATGTTTCCGGAAATAGCGGGGCTTGCTGCAGGCAAGGTATCCGGCGAATGGGCAAGCGGCAGCGGGAACGCCAAGCAAAACGTGCTGTTTTATCGGGATGTCCGCACCGGATGGACGCTTATCGGCGTCATTCCCTTCGAGCTTTACAGCGCCCAAAACCGCTACATCCTGCAGTTGACGGGCATTGCCGTCGTCATATCGGTTTTGACGACCGCCATACTATTGATTTTTTTCATTCAAAAAATTACGAACCCGCTTCGCGCATTGACCCGTCTGCTGTCCAAAGTGAATCCGTCCGAGCCGCTGCCGCTCTATCCGGCGGAAACGGATGACGAAATCGGGCGGCTGGCGCAAAGCTACAATATGCTCGGCAAACATATCGAAACGTTGAAAAAGCAGCTCATTCAAAACGAAGCCCGCAAAAAAGAAGCCGATATGCGCGCGCTGCAGGCGCAAATCAATCCGCATTTTTTGTACAACACGCTGTCTTCGATCCATTGGATCGCCCTGCTGAAGGAGGAAGAGCGGATCGCCGAAATGGTCGGCGCGCTCAGCGATTTTCTTCGTTTCAGCTTGAACAAAGGCAAAGAATACTGCACGGTGTCGCAGGAGCTCGCGCATATCCGGAATTACATTCAGGTGCAGGCGATACGCTTCCCGGATCAGTTTGAAGTTGATTTTACGATCGACCCGGACCTGAACGACGCATACATGCTGAAGCTTCTGCTGCAGCCAATCGTGGAAAACGCGATGATTCACGGCATCCAAAAGAACGATCAGAAGGGCCTGATTTCCATCTACGCGGAGAAGAAAGGGAACAGCATGAACTTCATGGTGCTTGATGACGGAATCGGCATGTCCGAAGAGCAGCTGCAGCTCGTCAAAGACAGCCTGCGCCCGCAGGAAGGCTCGTATCCGCCTGACGCCAGCTACGGGCTGCGGAACGTGCACGAACGTCTTCAACTGCATTACGGCATCGAATCCGGGATCGAGATCGAAAGCAGGCTGCATGTGGGCACGCGCGTTTCTTTTTCCATTCCTATTTTGGAGGGCACTCATGAAAATCATGATCGTTGATGACGAGGTTATTATCCGCACCGGCTTGGCTAAAGTCATCAAATGGAGCGAAATCGGGCTGGAGCTGCTGGAGCCGGCCGTTTCCGCCGAGGAAGCGCTGCAGCGAATCCCGCTGGAGAAGCCGAACATTTTGCTGACCGACATCCGGATGAAGGGCAAGGACGGCCTGCAGCTCGCTGAGGAAGCCAAGCAAATTTTGCCTGAGATCGAAGCGATCATCCTCTCCGGGTATGACGATTTTGCCTACATGCAGCAAGCGATCCGGCAAGGGGTCAGCGACTATTTGCTGAAAACGAGCAGACCGGAAGAAATCATTAAAACGGTGCTGAAAGTCAAGCAGAGCATTGAGGACAAATGGAAACACCATAACCAGGATTTGTACAAAAACAAGGAAATGCGCGGCAGGCTGTTCGAGCGCTGGATTATTGAAGGAGAGACCGAATCGGTGGATGCCGCGCTGCTCCCCGACTATTTGCCTCTCCTGTTCAACGAAGGCGAGACGGCAAGCGGCAAGCTGCTCGTCTATATCATCGCGGCGGAAGGCTGGGGCGAGACGGCCTCGGCAGAATCGCTGCTGCTGTTTGCCGCCGCCAACATGCTCCACGAGCTGCTGCCGTGCGAGACTTTGATTCACCGCAAGCGAATCGTGATGGCGATGCGGCTTGGCAGCCCGAACGAGCGCTTCGCGGCGCGTCCCGCGGCATTTCAAAAGATCGAGCGGCTTTTGAAATGCAAGGTTTATACGGCCATCGGCGAGCCGGTCGGCCAGCCGGACGAGCTGTACCATTCGTATGCCGCGGCGGACTACGCGTTCAGCTATAAACACCTGATCGAAGAGCCGGTGCTGGATTATGCGCACATTTCCAAACGCAAAGGCGGCAAAACGGTCTGCTCGCACGAGGAGGAGATCGAGCTTTCCTCCATTATGCTGGAAGGCGACTCCGTTGCTTTGAAAGGCTGGGTTCAGCGGTATATCCAGCAGGAATTGAACAATTCCCAGATGACTATCGAGTCCCTGGAATCGTTGATCCGCTCGGCCGCCCTGTCCGCCCACCGCTGGCTGGAACGGGTTTTGGCGGCAACCGGGCGTTCGGCAAACATCGATGAGCATGTAACGGGCTTTGCGATAAAGCGCGGCTCCGCCCCCAGGGATGCCTTGTTCCAGCATCTGCTCTCCCTGATGGAGCTGTACCACCACAAGCTCGCGGAAGGGCAAGCCACCCACGCCCAGAAAGCGATGGCTTATATTCAGGAAAACCTCAGCGGCGATGTCGGACTGCAGCAGGTGGCGAGGTTTGTTCATCTGCACCCGAATCATTTGAGCGAAGTGTTCAAAAAAGAAACCGGAATTACGTTCAGCGATTACGTAACGAAGCAAAAAATGAACCGGGCCATGGAAATTTTAACCGTATCCCCCGTCAAAATCGCCGAAGTGGCCGCGGCCGTAGGATTCGAGGATATGAAATATTTCAGCCAGGTGTTCAAAAAATTCACTGGAAAAACGCCCAGCGAGTTCCGGGAAGAAGCAAATCAGCAAGCAGGATCATCACCCAAAATTTGATGCCAGGCGGAACGGATGCCAAATGGAGTTAAGGGAGAGAACTTTCATGGAATTATCAGGTTTATGGCGAATTCAGCAGTTTGAAGCAGGACAAACCAGAGCGCTTGACATCGCGTCGGCCGGATTGGACGACCGCTTCTGGATTACGGCCAAAGTGCCGGGCGACGTGCACTCCGCATTGATCGAAAGAGGCATTATCGATAACCCTTATTTTGGACACAACGATCAAAAAAGCAGATGGATCGAGCAAAAGGAATGGTGGTACCGTTATTCCTTTTCATATGAGCTGAATGAGGGCAGCGGGGAGCGCCACGAGCTGATTTTCGAAGGGCTCGATACGTTCGCCACGATTTTCGTAAACGGGCACGAGATCGGCACGACCGCCAACATGCTGATGGCCCATACGTTTGACGTCACCCGCATCCTGCAAAACGGCAAAAATACGATAGCCGTAAAATTCGATCCGCTCTATTTGCACAACCGCGAAAAAGAGCAGTTCCAATGGTCGTCCTACACCAAAGAACGGCCCTGGCTGCGTAAAGCCGCAATGAATTTCGGCTGGGACTGGGGCCCGAGAATGGTAACCGTCGGCATCTGGGGCGGCGTCCGCATCGAGCGCAGGCGGCTTGCCAAGCTGGAAAGCGTCTTTGCCAGAGCGCGCTCGGTTTCCAAGGAGCAGGCCGATGTGCAAGTCGATGTGGAAGTGAAAACTTACCGCGCGGGCAGGGAGAGCCGGGGCAAAGGCAGCAAGGGCAACGGCAGTTGGGACAATGGCAGCAAGGACAAAGCAAGCCGGCGCGAATGCCGCATCCGTTTGCTCGATCGGGAGGGCCGCGCCGTTGCCTCCGCCGCAAGCCTCGTAACAGGCGGCTCGCATTCATTCGCGATTGAGGTTAAGAGCCCGCAGCTGTGGTGGACGCACGATTTGGGCGAGCCGTATTTGTACGAGCTGGAAGTTTTGCTGTACGCGGACGGGGAACTCGCGGATCAGTACCGCAAGCCGTTCGGCATCCGCATGATCGAGCTGCAGCTCGAAGACGAGCAGGGCCGGCCTGCGTTTGCTTTTGTGCTCAACGGAGTCAAGCTGTTCGCCAAAGGGGCCAACTGGATTCCCGCCGACCATTTTATCGGCAGCATTCCGGATGAGCGCTACCGCGATCTGATCGACCTGTCGGTCCTCTCCAACATGAACATGCTGCGCATCTGGGCCGGCGGCATTTACGAGAAGGACGTCTTTTATGAGGAGTGCGACAGACGAGGGGTGCTCGTTTGGCAGGATTTTGCGTTCGCCAACGCGCTTTTCCCTGATTTTAACCGCGATTTCATGGAAAATGTCCGCAATGAAGTTGTGTATAACATCAAGCGTCTGCGAAACTATGCTTCGCTTGCCCTTTGGTGCGGCAACAACGAAATTGACTGGCTCTACGATATGAAATCTTCCGGCGGAGACATCGATTGTCCCTTCTATGGAGAGGCGATCTATCACGAGCTGATTCCCGAAGCTTTGGAAGAGCTTGACGACAGCCGGGCTTACTGGCCTTCCTCGCCTTTCGGCGGCAATGATGCGAACGATCCGAATATCGGCGACCGCCACAACTGGCAAGTATGGCACGGCTCCGTGTATCCCCGCAAATTCGGCGAAGCGCCGCTGCTCGATTACAGCATTGAAGGCGTCACTTTTAAAAACTACAAAAAAGACTTCACTTTGTTCAGCAGCGAATTCGGCATGCACGCATCGGCAAACCGCTATACGCTGGAGAAAAATATTCCGCAGGGCCAATTTTACTGGAACAGTGTGGAGATGGCCTACCGCAACAAAGATACGAACCATCAAAAAGGCATTCTTCTGATGGAAGGATTCACAGGTATTCCCCGCGATATTGAGGAATATATGAACTTCTCCATGCTGACGCAGGCCGAAGGCCTCAAATACGGCATCGAGCATTACCGCCGCAACAAGCACCGTACGAGCGGATCGCTCGTCTGGCAGCACAACGACAGTTGGCCCGGCACAAGCTGGTCGCTGATCGACTATGAGCTGCTGCCGAAAGCGTCTTTCTACTATGCGGCCAAATTTTATCATCCGCTGCTACTCTCGCTCGACCATGAGCCAGGGCAGCCGCTGCGCGTCTGGGCGGTCAACGATACGCTCGACGCTTTGCAAGGACAAGTCAAGCTCAGCGTGTTCGACTACTTCGGCAAAGAACTGTTCACGCACTCGTTCACCGCGAACGTGCAGGCCAATTCCGCAAGCTTCCTCGGCAGCCTGAACGAAGCGGAGGTCTTGAACGGCGCGGACCCTGCGCAAGTCGTCGTGAAATTGAGCACCGCGGATTGGGCGGCGCCGGACAATCTGTTCTACTTGCGCGACCAGAAGGATCTGCAGCTTCCTGCCGCGAGCCTCAGCGTAGAAGTCGATCCGGCGGAGCAGACCGTCGCTATCACCGCAAACGGAGCGCATGCGCGCATGGTCAAAATCGACATACCGCAGGGCAACCTCCGGTTCAGCGACAATTTCTTCGACCTGCTCGCAGGCGAGACCAAAGTGATCCGCATCCGGCATCCGCATGGTCAGCCGGTCTCCCTGGCCGACATCCGCGTAAGCGCCATGAATTAAACCCGAAGAGGCAGTCCCGCAGCGGTGTATATCCACAGGGGGAACTGCCTCTTTCCTATTTACGCACACTGTCAATCGCGAAAAGTTTCCAACATCCGCCGGCTTCAGCGATTATGATCGCGGTCGGTCGACCGCATGAACGGCTTGATAACTCAAAAGCCTGCAAAAGTGCAGGCTTTTTCGATGGAATCGACCCGTTTTTGGGAAAAGCCTGCAATTGTGCAGGAATTTCCGCCGAAGAGCGGGCTGGACCCATAAACCTGCGAAAAAAACTGCAGATTTGCAGGAATTATCCGAAACGGGAGCTTCAAGGAGCAAAAAGATGTACTTTTGCAGGTTTTTGATTCGCTGCGCAGCACATCCGTTCGTTAGAAACTGCTGGTAACCCGAAAGCCTGCAAAAGTGCAGGCTTTGTCGTTGGAATCGGCCCGTTTTTGGGAAAAGCCTGCAATTGTGCAGGAATCTCCGCCGAAGAGCGGGCTGGACCCATAAACCTGCGAAAAAAACTGCAGATTTGCAGGAATTATCCGAAACGGGAGCTTCAAGGAGCAAAAAGATGTACTTTTGCAGGTTTTTGATTCGCTGCGCAGCACATCCGTTCGCTAGAAACTGCTGGTAACCCGAAAACCTGCAAAAGTGCAGGCTTTGTCGCTGGAATCGGCCCGTTTTTGGGAAAAGCCTGCAATTGTGCAGGAATTTCCGCCGAAGAGCGGGCTGGACCCATAAACCTGCGAAAAAAACTGCAGATTTGCAGGAATTATCCGAAACGGGAGCTTCAAGGAGCAAAAAGATGTACTTTTGCAGGTTTTTCGATAGTGCTGTGAAGCCAGGGGGAGTGCCAATCTCCTGCAGACTCTAAAAACCGAGCATCGTGCCGGATGTGAAATAACGCTGCAGTAGTGCGGCTGGTGGCGACCTTCCTTTCCATTCCGCGAAACGCCGCCGTGCATCCGTCGCAACGCCGCCGCTTTCGCTTGTGAAGCTGCGCCGATGAGCGCTCGGGCGGCGATTCCGCTTGTGAGGCTGCGGTGATGCGCACTCGGGTGGCGATTCCGCCTGTGAGGCTGCCGCAATTGCGCTCAAGCGACACTTCCTCATTTGAGGCTGCCGCAATTGCGCTCGGGCGGCACTTCCTCTTGTGAGGCTGCCGCAATTGCACTTAGGCGGCACTTCCTCATTTGAGGCTGCGGCGATAGCGCTCATGCCGCGCCTTCCTCCTGTGAGGCAGCGCGGAGCGCTCCGCCTCGCTGCGGAGCCAGCGTTGCAATAAGCGGGCAAAGCGCTCCGGCGCATCCGCCACAGCGCTGCTGCCGCTTTTCCCGCAGGCACGCCGCCCGCAAAAAAAACGCCTCCATCCCAATTAGGTTTGGAGGCGTTTTTCCGCTTCATTTTCAGCGGCTATACATTTTGCAGATAAGATGCCATCGCTTTGGCGAGTTTTTGCATCCCGAGGATCGTGTTGTCGCGGTCTGTATGCGTGTAATTCAGGCGCATCGTGTTGTACTGCGGGTTCTCGGCAAAAAACGTCGACCCCGGCACGAATGCGACGCCTTCCTGAACGGCCTGCTTGAGCAATTCCTCGGCGCGGATATGCTCTGGAAGTTCCACCCAGAAGAACATGCCTCCCTTCGGCTCCTCCCATTTCATTCCCGGCCAGCTCAGCTCGTTCAGCAAGCCTGCCATCAGCTTCATGCGCTGTCCGTAATGTTCGCGGATCAAAGCGATGTGCGCGTCCAGATCAAAATGCTCCAGCAAATGATACAGCGTCTGCTGGTCGATGCTGCTGGAATGCAGGTCGGCGGACTGCTTGAACCGCGCCATTTGACGGATAAGCGTCTGATCGCCGATGACCCAGCCTGTGCGGAAAGCCGGAGCGACCGTTTTGGAGAAGGTGCTCGTGTACACGACGCAGCCTCCTTCGGCACGGCCTCCCAGCGAAAATACCGTCGGGTACGTGGCGCTGCTGTCAAACTGGATCTCACCGTACGGATCGTCTTCGAGGATCAGCACGTCAGCCGCGCGGCAAATGTTCAGCAAGCCCTTGCGGCGCTCGAGGCTCCATACCCGGCCGGCCGGATTGGAGAACGTCGGTATGACATAAACCAGTTTAGGATTATGCGCGGCGATTTTCGCGGACAGATCGTCAAGAATCATCCCGTCATTATCGCTGTCTACGGAAATAATGCGTGCCCCTTTTGCCTGAAACACCTGCAGCGCCGCAAGATAAGTCGGTCTCTCGACAAGAATAATATCGCCTTCGTCGATATACACGCGGGTCAGCAGATCGATAGCTTGCTGCGAGCCTGTCGTCAGCAGCATCTCGTCCGGCGTAACGTGCATATTCTTGGTCGCCATACGGCGGCAAAGCGTCTCGCGCAAAGGCTTGAAGCCCTCGGTCAAACCGTATTGAAGCGCCCCCTTGCCCTGGGCGATGACTCTTTGAAACGCCTCGCTCACCGCCTCCAGAGGAAAAAACTCTTCTGCAGGCAGTCCGCCGGCAAAAGAAATGATGGAGCTGCCCTGAGTCAGCTTCAAAATTTCTCGCACCGCCGATGAGGAAAAACCATCCAGCGATTTGGAAAATCGAAAATTCATAACGGACGCATCCTTTCGTATTTGTAGAAAGCACCCCACAGCCCTTACAGCCAGTTGAGGTGCTTAACGTGATGAGCCTAAAGCAAAGTGCGTTAAATCAAAGAGACATTCCGGCGATTGCTCGTCGGCGTTTTGCGCTTGTCGATAAGCCGGTTCACCGCATCCAGATAAGCTTTGGCGCTGGCTTCAAGAATGTCCGTGCTGATGCCGCGGCCTTGGACGGAAATATCGTTTTGCTTGAGGACGACATGCACTTCGCCCAGCGCGTCCTTCCCGTGGGAAACGGACTTGATGGAGTAATCGTCAAGCTCGACTTCTTCCTTCGTCGCTTTATCGATGGCATTGTAAATCGCGTCTACGGAGCCGTTGCCGACTGCGCTTTCCGCAATTTCGCCGCCTTCCTGCAGGCGTACGTGCACCGTTGCCGTCGGGGTCATCTGGTTGCCGTAGGCTACCTGCAGGGCGCCGAGCGAAAATACTTCCGGCGTCTCGATCAGCTTCTCCTCGATCAGGGCGCGGATGTCTTCGTCCGCCACGTTTTTCTTGCGGTCCGCCAAATCCTTGAATTTGGCGAATGCGGCGTTGACCTGCTCGTCTCCGAGGTCGTAGCCGAGGTCGACCAGCTTCTCCCGGAACGCGTGGCGTCCGGAGTGTTTGCCCAGTACGAGCTTGCTCTCCTTGACACCGATGGTTTCAGGGGAGATGATCTCGTACGTCGTTTTTTCCTTCAGCATCCCGTCCTGATGGATGCCGGATTCGTGCGCGAACGCGTTGGCGCCTACGATCGCTTTGTTGCCTGGCACCACCATGCCGGTCAGCTTGCTGACCAAACGGCTGGTGCGGTAGATCTCGCTCAGAACAAGCGATGTCTTCGCTTGGAAAAACTCCTGGCGCGTCTCGAGCGCCAAAGCGACTTCCTCGAGCGAGGTGTTGCCTGCGCGCTCGCCGATGCCGTTGATGGTGCCTTCGATTTGATCGGCACCGTTCAATACCGCCGCGAGCGCGTTAGCCGTAGCCATGCCGAGATCGTCATGGCAATGCGCGCTCAGCTGAATTTTTTCAATGCCTGGCACGGTGTCCTTCAGCATTTTAAAAATGTTGCCGTAGTCGTAAGGGGTCATATACCCGACCGTATCCGGGATATTGACTACCGTTGCGCCTGCGCGGATCGCCATAGCCGTTACTTCGGCGATGAAATCCAGCTCGGTGCGCCCTGCGTCCTCCAGCGAAAATTCGATTTTGCTGAAATATTTTTTGGCGTATTTGATTGCCGCCTCTGCGGTTTCCAGCACTTGATGCTTCTCCATCCGCAGCTTGTGCTGGCGGTGGATCGGCGAAGTTGCGAGGAACAAGTGAATGCACGGGTCCTGTGCCCCTTGCAGCGCTTCTCTGACGGCTTCGATGTCCTGCTCCCGGGAACGGGACAGCCCGATGACAGAGGCATTCTTGACCGCTCTGGCAACGGCGTTCACGCCTGCCAGATCCCCCGGTGAAGCTGCCGGGAATCCGGCTTCCATACGGTCGATCCCCAGCTTCTCCAGCTGAAGGGCGATCTCGACCTTCTCCTGGACGTTCAGGTTCACTCCCGGCGACTGTTCGCCGTCCCGCAGCGTCGTATCAAAGATGTAAATTTTACGCACAGTATGTCACCTCCTGATGGCTGTTAAAAGGCCTTACTCGTCTTTATAGTATTCACAGGGAGTGAACGGGCAAACCATGCTCCGATCACTCCCTGCGATTGTGAAAGCTTATATTATTTCTTGATCCAGTGCATCATTTCGCGCAATTGTGCGCCAACGACTTCGATCGGATGCTCGGACTCGTTGCGGCGCGTTGCATTCATGAACGCGTTGTTGGATTGGTTTTCCAGGATGAAATCGCGTGCGAACTTGCCTTGTTGGATGTCGGAAAGAACTTCTTTCATCGCTTTTTTCGTTTCGGCTGTGATCACGCGAGGTCCTGTTACATAGTCACCGTACTCGGCTGTGTTGGAGATGGAGCTGCGCATCGAAGCAAGTCCGCCTTCGTACATCATGTCGACGATCAGCTTCAGTTCGTGCAAGCACTCGAAGTATGCCATTTCAGGAGCGTAGCCTGCTTCAACCAATGTTTCGAAACCGGCTTTAACCAGTGCAGTCGCACCGCCGCAAAGAACGGCTTGCTCACCGAACAGATCCGTTTCGGTTTCTTCGCGGAAGGACGTTTCAATAACGCCGGCGCGCGTACAGCCGATACCTTTTGCATAAGCAAGTCCGATCGCTTTTGCGTTGCCTGTAGCGTCTTTCTCGATTGCGATCAGGCCAGGAACGCCGAAGCCTTCTACATACGTGCGGCGCACCATGTGTCCTGGGGATTTAGGAGCTACGAGGAACACGTCGGTGCCTTCAGGAGCAACGATTTGTCCGAAGTGAATGTTGAAACCGTGGGAGAACATCAATGCTGCGCCTTTTTTCATGTTAGGCTGGATGGACTCGCGGTATACGCGGGCTTGAGTTTCGTCCGGCATCAGGATTTGGATCACGTCAGCGCGTCTTGCCGCCTCGTCAACGGATACGACTTCGAAACCGTCATTTTTTGCCGTATTCCAGGAACGGCCTTCGCGAAGACCGATGATAACGTTCAATCCGCTGTCGCGCAGGTTTTGCGCTTGTGCGTGCCCTTGGGAACCATAACCGATGATTGCGATCGTTTTGCCTTTCAATACCGCCAAGTCTGCATCTTTTTCATAATAAGTAGTAACTGCCATTTGGAATAAATCCTCCTTTGATATGATAAATCCGTATTTTCTACCCCTTGAGTGGGTGTTTCAACAGTTTACCCCCGAATGCGCGGGCGGGTTGACGCTTGCCAACGGCCTGGCCTTTTCAAAAGCGGAAGAGTACACCGCTGAAAGCCCCACTCAAGGAGGCTTTTCCTTTCCGGTTGACCTCCGCTTACCGAACGGAACCGCGAATCATCGCAGTCGCTCCCGTGCGGGAAAGCTCGCGGATGCCATAAGGACGAAGCAATTCGACCATAGCATCTATTTTATCCGAATCTCCCACAACTTGCACGATCAGCGAGCTGGGTCCGATATCGACGACCGCTGCGCGGAACGTCTCGACAATGCCGAGAATTTCCGGACGCATCGCCGGCTCGGCGTTAACCTTGATAAGCGCCAATTCTCTGGCGACCATCGGGTTCGCGCTTAAATCCACGACTTTGATGACGTCGATCAGCTTGTACAACTGTTTGGAAATTTGCTCCAGCGTATTCTCGTCGCCGGTCGTGACGATAACCATTCGGGAAAGTCCGATTTCTTCGGACTCCCCGACAGTGATGCTCTCGATGTTGAAGCCTCTTCTTCCGAACAAGCCGGATACGCGCTGAAGGACTCCAGGCTGATTGTTTACCAGAACGGATATCGTATGTCTCATCATTCCGAATCCCCCATTATCATGTCACTTATCGTATCGCCTGCTTTAACCATCGGGAAAACATTCTCGCCCCTCGGCACGACGAAATCAATAACGACCGGTCCCGGCGTATCCAGCGCTTCCTGCCAAACTCTTCTGGCCTCTTCCTTCGTAGTCGCCCGCAATCCTTTGACTCCGTAAGCTTCAGCCAGCTTTACAAAGTCAGGGCTGCCTGCGAGGTCGATGTGGCTGTAGCGGTTCTCGTAGATGATTTCCTGCCACTGGCGAACCATTCCCAGCACCTGGTTGTTGATAATAACAACCTTAACGGGGATGTTATTGATCGCGCAGATCGCCAGCTCTTGCGCACACATTTGCACGCCGCCGTCGCCATTGATCGATACGACGAGCTTATCCGGATTGCCGAGCTGCGCGCCGATGGCGGAAGGGAACCCGAAGCCCATCGTGCCAAGACCGCCGGAAGTTACCAGAGAGCGGGGGTTTTTGAAACGGTAGTACTGAGCCGCCCACATTTGGTGCTGTCCTACGTCCGTAGTTATGATCGCTTCGCCTTTGGTCGTTTCGCTGATCATCTCAATAACAAATTGCGGCTTCAATTCGTTATCGCTGTCGTTGTATTTCAGCGGGAATTCCGCTTTATTCTTCTGGATTTGCGCAATCCACGCTTCGCTCTTGGCAGGCTTCGCCTTCGTATTCGCGTATTCCAGAACCGCTTTTACATCGCCTACGCAAGGGATGTCCGTCTTGACGTTCTTTCCGATTTCCGCCGGATCGACATCGATATGCGCGATCACTTTCACTTTTGGCGCGAAACCGTCGAGTCTCATCGTCACGCGGTCATCGAAACGGGAGCCGATGGAGATCAGCAGGTCGGCATTTTGGATCGCCTCGTTGGCCGTGTACGTGCCGTGCATGCCCGGCATGCCCATCCAGAGCTCATGGGCGCTCGGGAATCCGCTCAGCCCGAGAAGCGTCGTCGTGACCGGGATACGCGTCTTGTTGACGAATTCGATCAGTTCCTTGGAAGCGTCCGCGTATACGACGCCGCCTCCGGCGATAATAACCGGACGCTCGGCCGCTTCAATCGCTTTGAGCAGCTTATCCACCTGCAGTTTGTTCGGCTGTACGGTCGGATTGTAGCCGCGAACGCTAACTCCGGTTACAGGCTCGAACACGGTCTTGTTGGCGGAGACATCTTTCGGAATGTCGATCAGCACCGGACCTTTGCGTCCGGAGTTGGCAATGTGGAACGCCTCGTGAATAATGCGGGGCAGATCATTTACATCGCGAACCAGGTAACTATGCTTCGTAATCGGCATTGTGATTCCCGTAATGTCGGCTTCCTGGAACGCGTCCGTGCCGATAAAGTTCGTTGCGACGTTGCCGGTAATGACAACCAGCGGAACCGAATCCATATATGCGGTGGCGATGCCTGTGACCAGGTTGGTAGCCCCCGGTCCCGAAGTTGCGATGCAGACGCCTACTTTACCCGTGGAACGGGCATAACCGTCGGCAGCGTGAATCGCTCCCTGTTCGTGTCTGGTAAGCAAATGGTTAAAATCGGAGAAGCCGTGCATCGCGTCGTAGATGTACAATACGGCGCCGCCCGGATACCCGAAGACGCACTCCACACCCTCCAGCAGCAGGCTGCGCAGCAAAATTTCCGAACCCGTAATCAAATCCGGCTGCTTCAGTTTTTCCATCAATTCTTCTTTCGATCTTTTCGGTTGTTGTGTCTCGACATTCATTTGTGATCCTCCTCTCAAAAAGTCAGTTCGCTATGCTGGCCATCGTTTCAGGCCATCAAAAAAACCCCATCCATCCCGAACACGCACATGACGTGTTAAACGGGACGAAAGGGGTTAGAGCTTCCGTGGTACCACCCAAATTTGCTACGCGCCTCACAACGCATAACCTTAGCAGGTACGGGTCGATGATGACCGATACCCTAGCACGGTAACGTGTGCTACTCCGATTTTCCCTACTACGCTGCGGCGGTCCCGCAAGTTTCAGGAAAACAGCTCCGAGGTGACCTCGTACGTAAGGGATTAAGGCGATGGTTTCAGCATATCCAACGCTCTCTGAGCATAATTGCCCTCACAACTTCTTCCTCTTCATAGCCGATTATCCAATGTCAATTCCTCACATATAGAATATAACTTAAAGTCAATTATATGCGTGTCATCCACTATAGTCAATAGTTTGTCTAATAAAAATTCCGCAGCAAGTGCGACACTCTGTTAGGTTGATCAGAGCAGGACACAGGCATGGGCGGAGCAGACACGTCTCGTTTGGGCGCAACCGTTCATGCAGCGGTTTGGCAAGCTGAAAAGCCTGCAATTGTTGAGAAACTCGCCTACTGGAACTTGCGTTAGCGCTAAGGCATCTCCGGCTAAGGAGAGAAAGCCTGCAAAAGTGCAGGCTTTTTCGATGGAAACGGCTCGTTTGGCTGAAAAGCCTGCGATTGTGCAGGAATTCCCGGGCATGTTGGGCCTGAGTGCGAATTTGAGCGATAAAACCTGCAGATTTGCAGGAATTTTTCGCTGCAGGCGTATTAACGAGCAAAAAGCTGCACTTTTGCAGGAATTCACCGCTTTGCTAGGCTGAAATGCAGCTCGCTCCAGCACGCGGGTTTTTCAACAGCCCGCTCTTGGGCGGCATTCCCCCTGCGTTGCTAGGCTGAAGTGCTGCTCGCTCCAGCACGCGAGTTTTTCAGCAGCGCGCTCTTGGGGCGGGCTGTTCGGGCTGCGAAGCCGCTTCATAGTGCGAGCGATTTTATACGCACAGCCGCCCCAGACAGCGCGACATAAGACAGCGCCGAAAAAAAGAGACCTGCCCTCATGGGGCAAGTCTCCTCGAACGCTAGCACGAAGCTTACGCGTTTACTTTTGCTTTGGCTGCAGCCGCCAGGTCGTTGAACGCTTTGGAGTCGTTCACAGCCAGGTCTGCAAGGATTTTGCGGTTGATGTCGATACCGGCCAGTTTCAGGCCATGCATCAATTTGCTGTAGCTCAGGCCGTTTTGGCGAGCTGCCGCGTTAATACGCACGATCCACAGCTTGCGGAAATCACGCTTCCGTTGACGGCGGTCACGGTATGCGTACAGCAAGGATTTCATCACTTGCTCTTTTGCTGTTTTAAATAATCTATGTTTGGAACCGAAGTAACCTTTTGCCAGTTTTAAAATTTTCTTGCGACGATGAGCGCGAATAAAACCGCCCTTGACTCTTGCCATTGTCAACTACCTCCCGGAATGTATATGTGATGTTGCGTTATCGTTACTTGATGTTAGCAAGTTGTTGCTTCAGGCGACGTACGTCTCCCGGAGCCATAACCGGATTTGTGGACAGAACGCGTTTTTGACGCGCCGTTTTACCGGACAGCAAATGGTTTTTGCCGGATTTGTATCTTTTCACTTTACCGGTGCCGGTAATTTTGAAACGATCCTTCAAGCTGCTGTGAGTTTTCATTTTTGGCATGGGGTGTTCCTCCTAATTTAGTAAATCGCCTAAGTTGTAGCTTTTGGCGTTAAAATCATGATCATGCTTCTTCCCTCAAGCTTGGGAGCACGCTCCATCGAAGAGATGTCGGCCGTTTCCGCAGCAAGGCGGTCGAGCACTTTTTTGCCGATCTCGGCATGCGCGATTTCGCGGCCGCGGAAGCGTACGCTCGCCTTCACTTTGTCGCCGTCGCCAAGGAACTTGACTGCGTTGCGAAGCTTGGTCTGAAAGTCGTGCTCATCGATCGTCGCGCTTAAGCGGATTTCCTTGATGTCCACGATTTTCTGATTTTTGCGGGCTTCCTTCTCTTTCTTTTGCAGCTCGTACCGGTATTTCCCGTAATCCATAATGCGGCATACAGGCGGCTTGGCTGTTGGAGCTACGTTCACCAAATCCAGGTTGGCGTCCACTGCAATCTGAAGAGCTTCGCGAATCGGCTTAATGCCGAGCTGTTCTCCGTCCGCCCCGATCAGGCGTACTTCCTTCACGCGAATCTCGTCATTAATCATATGGTCTTTGCTAATAATGTTTCACCTCCACAGGTATGTAACGACAGTATCCTTTTAAGGGCCCGTCATATCTACACAAAAAAAGATGCGGGCGCAAGAAGCCCACATCTTTCATCAATAACAGGTTTCAAAACCTATTCTACGTGCATGATGATTATCGAGAACCAGCCAACCAAGGTGTCGGTCAGGTGAGAAGCGGGCGCCTCTGCTTTTACTTGAACTACTATATCACTTCAGATCGGTGAAGTCAACACTAACTTGCCTGCTTGCTCTTCATCTCTTCCAAACGAATGACGCGCGTATGTTCCGTATGGCTCCATTGCTTGTTGTTTTGCGTGAAGAAGGCGTAGAACGTAATCGGCCACCAGGAAATCATGAAAATCGGATACAGGATCAGGTACTTGTATGTTTTCCAAGGCGCTCTCTCGATGTACATGGAAATCGGGAGAAGCACGTAGATCGCAACGCTGATCGAGTTGAAGAACACCGGATTGACATCAACAAGCATCGGCGTGTCGGACCAGCCGGGAGTAATCTGTTTGATCCACAGCAGTACGCTGATAATAGCGCCGAAAAAGAAGTTGTACACATTTGCGGAATAAATCGCCGCATCGATTTTGGTCCAGCTGCCCTCTTTGATTCCCTGCCACAGCAGCGGGAAGAAGTAGCGCTTCGCTACGTCGAAATGCCCCTGCATCCAGCGCAAACGCTGTTTGGCGGACGCTTTAAAGGTAAGCGGCTTCTCGTCATATACTTTGGTTTCGTAATTGAACGTGGGTCGAATACCCAGCTTGATGCAGCGCATCGAGAATTCCAAATCCTCTACAAGGCTCGTAGCTCCCCAGCCGATCTGCTTTAAAAGGCTGGATTCAAAGCACATGCCGGTACCGCCGAGATAATTGGCAAGTCCCAGGTTCGTTCTCGGCATTTGCCAGAAACGGTTGGCGAAATAATACGAAATCGCATAGGAACCCGTGACCCAGGAGTCATTGGGGTTTTTAGTATCCAGGTACGCTTGAATGACCCTTGAGCCCGAACACAGATCGTTGTTCATATGCGTCAAATAATCCGGGCTGGACAGATTGTCGGCATCGAACATCACGACTGCATCGTACTGGCGCTCGCGTTTCCAAAGCTCCTTGAGCATCCATTCGATCGCATAGCCTTTGCCTCTCAAATTCGGATTGTTCCGCTCCATCGCATATACGCCGTAGCTGCGGGCAATGTCAGCTGTACTGTCCGTACAGTTATCGCAGATGACGAAAATATCGTAGAGCTCTTTTGGGTAATCCAGGCCCTTCAGGTTTTCGATCAAAGCGCCGACCACCTGCTCTTCGTTATGAGCGGCGACGAGAACGGCGAAAGATTTTTGCGGTGCAAACTGCTTTTTGTTGCGCGGTCTGTACCATCCAAAGAAAGTTAAAAACAACTGGTATGCTCCTACACAAGCCAATCCGATTTGAAAGAAAAGCATGATTTTGTCCAGCATGAAGCAAAAGTCCCCCTTTTTGTGTATGCACCGCAGCTTTTCTCTATGTATATTCTGTGTGCACGTATGTACAGGTGAATAACGTTCTTGATTTTCCTCTCTTTCCCGCGATTTGTCAAAGTCTGCGAAAACCGAAATTGCGCCAGTTCTTCAACGTTTATGGGGAAAGTCAAATTTTAGGCCGCCGTCACTTGCAATCAGTTCGTTACAGTCTCGTTTTCATCGTTTTTCATTTTATTGTGCACCAAAAGTTCACCGTTTAGACGAACCCCGCGAGGTGTACGGGGATTATTATAATGCACCTCGCCCGCCAAATACAACTTTTGCCGTAAAAACAGGATCAGCGGATCATCCGCACGGAATCGATTTGTAGGTTGCTGGCGATTCTTGCATCGGCAACTTCTTCGTAGCTCGCATACAGCCGGTGAAAAATACGGTCCCAGGACTGCTGTCCGGCATATTCGATCCCCGCGATCGAAAGCGAACGGCGGGTTTCCGCCGAAACGTACAGCCGCTTCATCGCCTCGACAAACGAGGGCACATCCCCCGGCCGGCACAGCAAGCCCGTAACTCCGTGCTCGATGTTGTCCTGCACGCCGCCTGCGGCCGCACCGATTACCGGCGTCCCGGAGGCCATCGATTCAAGCACCACATTGCCGAAAGTTTCGGTCGCCGACGGAAAAAGGAAAACGTCCGCCGCCGCGTACAGCTCAGCAAGCCGTTTTCCTTGAATGAATCCGGTGAACGTAATACCGTCCGCCTTTCCATAAAGTTCGTTAAGCGAAGCCGCCGAAGGTCCGTCACCGGCGATAATGAGGCTGCAGCGGCTGCGGATTTGCTCCGGAAGTCCCATAAAAGCTTCAATCGCGACATCGACACTTTTTTCCGGGGCAAGCCTTCCTACGTACAAAAACACAAATTTGGCGCCGCTAACCTGATAGGAAGACAGCACCTCGCTGCGGTTCACGACAGGCCGGTAAGTATCGGTATCTACCCCGCGGCCCCATATTTCCAAATGCTTCAATCCCTTTTGCTGCAAATGCTCCAAAGTGGACCGGGAAGGCACGTAGATTTTGCGGCAGCTTTGATGAAACCACTGCATATACCGCCACAGCGCCGGCTCGACCCAAGGAATTTTATAATATTTGACATATTGATCGAAATGAGTATGGTAAGAAGCGACAAACGGGATCCGCCGCTTGCGGGCGTAATGCATGCCGAACAAGCCCAGATTAAACGGCGTTGCCGCGTGAATGATGTCAGGCTGAAAATCGTGAAGGGATTTGCGTATATGGAGGGGATTCGGGATCGCCAGCCGGCATTCCGGATACAGCACAAAGGGGATGCTCAGAAATCTTTCCACCCGATAAGGATCGGGATCTCCTTCCGTAAAACTGGCAGGCGCAAAAACTTTGCACTCCGCTCCTTTGGATTCCAGGAACTGAGTCCATCGCCCCAATGTCCTGGCCACTCCGTTTACATCAGGCAAATAGGTATCCGTGAACAAGGCAACTTTCATCGCATATCAGCCCCTTCTGCTTTCGATGCCATACATCCGTCATGCTAACACGCGACTGTTAACGCCAGATCAGAACAAAGTAAAATTGGAAACCGAACATATTTATTGCAGAGTTAATAATGTATTAATACTTCCCTGCTACAATATATATTAAGTTCCGAAGTTTTTGCGAAAAGATCAGCCTATGCTTAAAGCTCCCAAGGAGGTCATGCGCTCATGAGCAGGGTCGTTCATTGGCTTCAGCATCATGAAACTCGAGTTTTTCGTTTTGTCAATCAAAAAATACAGCACTCATTCCTGGACCGTTTCTCGGCGACAATCACTCACCTGGGGGGAGCAACAGCGACGATTTTCATTTCGCTTTGCTTTGCGCTTTTCGGTCATGAAGCCCTTCGTACTGCGGGAATTCAAGCCTTGGTGGCACTAGCGGCAAGCCATATTCCCGTTGCGGTTTTTAAAAAGAAATATCCGCGGCTGCGTCCTTATCTGGTCCTGCCCGAAACGAATATCGGAAAAAATCCGCTGCAGGATCATTCTTTCCCGTCCGGCCATACGACTGCGATTTTTTCTATTATCGTGCCGTTCGTAGCTTTATTGCCCGTGCTCGGCTTCGTTTTGATTCCACTGGCTCTTCTGGTCGGGCTTTCCCGCATTTATTTAGGCCTGCATTATCCAACCGATTGCCTGGCAGGGTGTCTGATCGGCACGCTCGCATCTCTGGCCGCGGTAGGCCTGTGGGGGTAAAAACGCGATGAATATCTCTTCCGGCGGTAAGAGAGTTCTTATTTTGTCCGAAGGCTTCGGGGCCGGCCACACGCAAGCTGCCCATGCGCTTTCGTTTACGCTCAGCCAGCGCTGTCCGGACATCCGGACACGCGTGCTGGAGCTTGGCCCCAGCCTGCATCCGACCATTGCCCCGCTCATTTTCCACGCTTACAAAAAAACGATCGTCGCGCAGCCCAAGCTGTATGGCAGGCTGTACCGGTCGCAGTACAAAAAATCGCTGAATCCGCTCGCCCAACTGGCGCTGCACCGGATTTTCTACGCGCAGACCGCGGCGCTCATCAAGCAGTGCGAGCCGCACGCGATCGTGTGCACGCATCCTTTTCCCAGTGTTGTCATATCCAGATTAAAAAGAAACGGCCTGCGAACCCCGCTGTGCACCGTAATTACCGATTACGACGCCCACGGCACTTGGGTCAGCAAGCAGGTCAACAAATACTTGGTATCGACGGTTGAAGTAAAAAACAAGCTGCTATATCGGGGCGTCGATCCCGGACAGATCGAGATTACGGGAATTCCAGTGCATCCGAGCTTTCGCGAAACGCACGACAAGGAGCAGATCCGCGAACAATTCGGTTTGCTGAATATGCCTACGGTTCTTGTGATGGGCGGAGGCTGGGGATTGGTCGGCGGGGGCCAACTGGGCAGCTATCTGGAAGCCTGGAGAGACCGGATTCAGTTCATATTTTGCCTGGGAAATAACGAGAAGGCGCTGAACAAGCTTGCGCGAGACGCCCGGTACCGGCATCCGAACGTCCGGCTGCTCGGTTTTACCAACGAAATCGGCAAGCTGATGGAAGTCTCCGATCTGCTCGTCACGAAGCCCGGAGGCATGACGTGCGCCGAAGGTTTGGCCAAATCGATTCCGATGCTGTTCTACGATCCGATTCCAGGCCAGGAGGAGGAAAATTTGCAATATTTTACGGTGCACGGTTTCGGCGAGCCGATCCGGTCGTCCGATACGATTGAGAGCTGGATGCGCATGCTGGCGGAAAGCTATGACGAAGTAAAAGCGAGGCGGGCGCTGATCAGCCGGAAAAAGCTGCAGCATACCGCGTCCGACTGCGCCAACGTTATTTTGCAGCTGCTGGATTCAGGCGACGCTAGTGCCGGCGCAGCCGGGAAATACGAAAAAGAGCCGTCCTATTTGGACCGCTCCTTGTTTAATTGATCGATATGCGCCTGAAGCGCCCGCTCTCCGACTACGACTTCGCAGCGGTGAATATTCATGCCCTGTCCGGCAAATTTGGTCTCGTACTCGGTCATGACATGATCCGGATGAAATCCGTCCGCATGAAGATTTAACGAGATGTTGCGCATTCTGAGCCCCATATCGGCAAAAGAGTTCAAAGAAAACTCGAATAGCAGTTGAGAATCTGTTTTTAAATGAATTTCGCCGTTATCGTTGAGAATGCGGATATACTTTTCCACGAAGCCGGGATGGGTCAGCCTTCTGCGCGCATGCTTCTTTTTCGGCCACGGATCGCTGAAATTCAAAAAAATCCGCTCAAGCTCGCCGTCGCCAAAAGCTTCTTCAATCTGCTCGATATTAAAAAGCACAAGCCTCAGGTTCGAAATGCTCCGCTCTTCTTCCTCCGGGCTTATTTCATGTGCGGCTCTGGCTTTCTCGCCGGCTTTGCGGATCAGCTCGTCGTACATGTCGATGCCGAGAAAATTGACGTCCGGATATTTCCGGCTCATCTCGCTGATGAAGCGGCCTTTGCCCATCCCCAATTCGGCATAAATGGGCTTGTCATTGCCGAACAGCTCCGACCATTTCCCCTTGTGATCCCTGGCGTTCAACACGACCAGTTCCGTTTGGCGTTCAATATCTTCGCGAATTCCTTTTCTTCCCCGTAAACGCATCTTATGTTTGCCTCCTGACCGTATTCCGGACAAAACCGATATCGAATACAAATCATAGACGATTCACGGGAAAAAATCAAAGGAAATTATGTTTCCGGCTTTAGTGTGGCTCCCAATCCCAAACTTTATAAATGGCAGTTGATAGGCGAAAAAAACGCCCTTCCTTTTAACCGAGGAAAGGCGCTTGAAGCTGTTAAGAGTGGGTTTTATCGCGGTTGCCGCCGCGAAGTCCGGCCAGGCCGATCAGACCGACAAGTCCGAGCCAGCCCCAATCCATGCGGTTGGTCGTCGCCGTGCCGTAAGCCCGGTAGGATGTGTTGTCGTAATAGCCGGTTCCGGCGTTTTTGATGCCCGTACCCGTTGTGCTCATACGGTCCATCATGTTGTTGCCGTAGCCTTTGACCCCTGTAGTCGAATAATTATAATAATTTCCTGTGCCGGTAGGAGCGCTGTAACCCGTTCCCGTCGTTGCGTCATAATTGCTGCCCGTGTAGTAAGCCGACGGAGTCGTAGTTCCAGTGCCGGTAACGGCGCTCGTTCCATACTTACCGTCTGTGCCCAGGTAAGGCGCAGGCGACGTTGTGGCAGTGCCCGTGTAGCCGCTGGTCATGGTGCCGGTAGTTCCGGGAGTCGTGCTTGTCGTAGCTGCGTGGACACTTCCTGCGCCAAAACCAATAGCTGCGGTAAACATTACCGCCAGAGATACGGTACGGAGCTTTTTCATGTACAAACCCCTCTCAACAAGTGATGTGGTGTTGCATGATTATGTTGCTCCTTGGCGCATCTTTTTATCGGGGGACTTGCTGGAAAGCCTGGGGGTCGCTTTCGGCAGCCGTTTTCGCTACAATAAGTGAAGGAAAGGAGCACGATTTTGCGATGCATACAACCACTCAGGATACTCCTCTACTGTGGGGAGATAAACGTTTCCATACATGGAATTACGAAATGCGGGAAACTTTCGGCGAGAAAGTTTTCAAAGTCATGCTGGATGCCGGCTTTACCTGCCCGAACCGGGACGGCAAAATTGCCACGGGAGGCTGCACCTTTTGCAGCGCGCGCGGGTCGGGAGATTTTGCCGGCAGCCGCCGCGACGATCTCGTTACGCAATTCGCCACAATTCGCGATTTGCAGCATCAAAAATGGCCTGACGCCAAATATATCGGCTATTTTCAGGCTTATACGAACACTTACGCGCCTGTGGAGGAGCTTCGGGAATATTATGAAGTGATTTTGCAGCAGCCGGGCGTCGTCGGCCTTTCCATCGCCACCAGACCGGACTGCCTGCCTGACGACGTGATCGAGTATTTGGCCGAACTCAACCAGCGCACCTATTTGTGGGTCGAAATGGGGCTGCAAACCGTTCACGAATCAACGTCAACGCTGATCAACCGCGCCCACGATACCCAGTGTTACCTGGATGCGGTCGCCAAGCTGAGAAAGCACAATATCCGCACTTGTGCGCACATCATATACGGACTGCCGGGAGAAACGCACGAGATGATGCTGGAAACCGGCCGCGCCGTATCCCGGATGGATGTCCAGGGGATCAAAATTCACCTGCTCCACCTGATGCGCAAAACGCCGATGGTCAAGCAGTACGAAGCAGGACTTCTTCGCTTCCTGGAAAAAGACGAGTATGTGAAGCTCGTTGTCGACACGCTGGAAATACTGCCGCCCGAAATGATCGTGCACCGGCTGACGGGAGACGCGCCGCGCGATCTGCTGATCGGACCGATGTGGAGCCTCAAAAAATGGGAAGTGCTCAACGCCTTTGACGCCGAGCTGAAAACAAGAAACACCTGGCAGGGTAAACATTGGGACCCTTCGCGGAGGTGAGTGCCGGGACTGGGACAGGGGCGGTGGTCGACGGACCGCCGTCATGCAGCGCAACATCGCGCACTGGGAGCTGCGAGCGGTGCGACTCCGCCTGATGAAGATCCGGCTGTGGAAACGGGAGCCGGATGCAGTACAACACCGCACGATGAGAGCTGCGCTCGGTACGACCCCGCCTGATGAAGATCCGCCTGCGGGGACGGGAGCCGGTACACTGTGATCATCGGCATGCAGTGCAACAGCGCAACGAGAGCTGCGCTCGGTACGACCCCGCCTGATGAAGACCCGCCTGCGGGGACGGGAGCCGGATGCAGTACAACACCGCACGATGAGAGCTGCGCTCGGTACGACCCCGCCTGATGAACATCCGCCTGCGGGAACGGGAGCCGGACCCGGTAAGTTTTGCTGTGCGGGAGCCTAACCCGCCAAGTTTTTTTTATCGAGGAGCCAACGTATGGGATTTGTTTCGGTTTTAAGTTTTGCGCACCAATTGATCGCCCAGCGGGTTCAGCCCGGTGAGACGGTCATCGACGCCACGCTTGGCAACGGGGTCGATACTTTGTATTTGGCCAAGCTGGTCGGCCCCCGCGGCAGCGTGTACGGCTTCGATGTCCAGCAGCAGGCCATCGATAATACCTCAACGCGTCTGCAAGGTGAATTGCCGGACGCTAGTTCTTTTGTCCATTTGCACTTGTGCAGCCATGAGCAGATGGAAAGTGTCGTGCCGCCCGCCAAACATGGCAAAGTCGCTGCGGTCACGTTCAACCTCGGCTACTTGCCGGGCGCCGATCCTGAAACTATAACAAAGCAGGAATCTACGATTCCTGCTTTGGAGGCTGCCCTGCGCCTTTTGCGGAAAGGCGGGATCGCCACGATCGTGCTCTACAGCGGACATGCCGGAGGCCAACAGGAAGCCAATGCCGTCGAAAGCTGGGTCAGCCGGCTTCCCCTTGCGGACGCCCAGGCGCTGCGGTACCAGATGGCGAATGTAAGCCTTCAGGCCCCCTATCTCTTGGCCGTAGAAAAAAGATAGCCTAATGCTTATAATCTAGTAGAAAGTATAAATTATAGTAAATAATAGCAGGGAGAGAGTGTAGTGAAACCATATCCGCTTCAGTTTCAACCCGAAATGAAAGAACGCGTTTGGGGCGGCAGAGCGCTTGAGAAATTCGGCTTCCGGCTTCCTGAAGGAGCGATCGGCGAAGGCTGGATGATCGGCGACCATCCCAACGGCACTACGAAAGTCATTAACGGCGAATGGGCCGGACTCGGTTTGGACGAAATCCGCGAGCAATATGGCAGCATCCTGTTCGGCACCAAAGGATTTTCGGAAAAGAACGGGCGCTTTCCACTGCTGATCAAGCTGCTCGATTGCGAAGACGACCTGTCGGTTCAAGTGCATCCGAACGATCATTACTCGAACCTGTCTCCCGGCGAACTCGGCAAAACGGAAATGTGGTACATACTGGACGCCAAACCCGGCGCCAAAATTATTTACGGCATGAAAGACGGCGTCACCCGCGAAAGCCTGGCACAGGCTATTGAAGAAAACCGGATCCTGGACTGCCTGCAGGAAGTGCCGGTTGAGGCGGGAGATTCCTTTTATATCCCGGCCGGCACCGTTCACGCTCTGGGCGCCGGCGTGCTGGTCGCAGAGATTCAGCAGAACTCCGATACGACTTACCGGCTGTACGATTACAACCGCCCGGGACTTAACGGCAAGCCGCGGGAGCTGCACATCGAAGACTCGCTCAACGTCATTGCCTACGAGGGCTCCGGCTCGACCCGGATGAAGACGGATCTGCACGAGACCGGCGTCTGGCTGACCCTCGCCCGATCCCCGTTCTTCATCGTGGAAAAAGGGCTCGTCGGTCCCCGTTGGGAGCTGCAAACCACCGCAGAAAGCTTCGTCATCCTTGTCATCGCGGAAGGTGACGGCTCTCTGGAGTGGGCCGACGGCCGTATCATCACGAAACCCGGCGACTGCTTCCTCCTGCCGGCAAACCTCGGCAGCTTTGCGCTGGAAGGCAGCATGACCGTGATCCGCAGCTACTTGCCGTAAAAAGCAATGAAACCCGCAGGCTCAGAGCCTCGGGTTTCATTTTTTTGGGGCGATGGGTGTCGCGCGTCGAAGCACTCGCTGACATGGACCGTCGCTGACGTAAAGCACAAGTAACGATTGGCGGAAAACCTGCAAAAGTGCAGTTTTTTGCCAATCGATGCTCTAGCTGCGGATAATTCCTGCAAATCTGCAGTTTTTTTCGCTAAAATTGGGGGCTCCGGCCATTCTGCCCGGGAATTCCTGCACAATTGCAGGCTTTTCCTCAAAATCAGGTGATAACTGAGAAAAAGCCTGCACTTTCGCAGGCTTTTCGTTCTGGAAGGACCTGCTTTGCATGACGGGGCCCTTGTTTGTGTACTGGAAGCCTCCCTTTTACATGCCGGAGGCCTTGTTTTGTCTGCTATCCAGTCACTTCACCGACAGCTGCGCTAATTTTAAGCCTCATCCTGCTGTGCGGCAAACTGATCAAGCCCTTTCGGCATCCATTAAGCATGGCTTGGAGAGATAAATCGTACTAATCGGAACCGCAGGAAGGAGAGAGTTTTTCGGCGGCCTCCGCCGACGCCTCGCCGGGCCGCTGCCCGCCCTCTAACGATGTTCCACATCGTTCGGGCGAGCCATCGCGGGCCCGGACGCGGGCTCTCCCGCCCGCTCCCACCAGCCTTTGCCACCCTCTCATCGCTCGGGTGAGCTCAAAGGCCTACCCGGGACGCAGCGCAGCGTTAGAGGAATCTAGGATTCCTCGGACAAGCTGCTTTCTTTCAAAATCACATCGTGCGCGCCGCCTTCTACGAGGCTTGTGGATGACACGAGCGTTATTCTTGCTACGCGCTGCAGTTCTTCAATGCTGGTGGCGCCGCAGTTGCACATCGTCGATTTGATTTTGCCGATCGTCTTGTCCAGATTTTCCTGCAGGCTGCCTGCATAAGGCACGTACGAGTCGACGCCTTCCTCGAACAAAAGATTGTTCTTGCCGCCCGTGTCATACCGCTGCCAGTTGCGCGCCCGGTTGGAGCCTTCGCCCCAGAACTCCTTCACGAAGTTGTTGCCGACTCTCAGCTTGCGGGTCGGGCTCTCGTCGAATCGGGCGAAGTAGCGGCCCATCATGACAAAATCCGCGCCCATCGCCAAAGCGAGCGTAATATGGTAGTCGTGAACAATACCACCATCCGAACAGATTGGCACGTAAACGCCGGTATCTTTGAAGTATTGATCCCTCGCCTCGACCACTTCCATCAGCGCCGAAGCTTGGCCGCGCCCGATGCCTTTTTGCTCCCGGGTAATGCAGATGGAGCCGCCGCCGATCCCCACTTTCACGAAGTCCGCCCCGGACTCGACCAGATACAGGAAGCCTTCCCGGTCAACTACGTTGCCGGCCCCGATTTTCACGTCGAAGTTCGCTTTCACATACTGAACCGTCTCGCGCTGCCATTCGCTGTAACCGTCCGAGGAGTCGATGACGAGAATGTCCACTCCCGCTTCGACGAGCGCCGGAACACGTTCCATATAGTCTTTTGTATTGATGCCGGCGCCGACAATATAGCTTTTGTTATCGTCCAGCAGCTCCAGCGGATTTTCTTTATGAGCGTCGTAATCTTTGCGGAAAACGAGATAGTCCAGATTCTGGCGCTCGTCCACGATCGGCAAGCAGTTCAGCTTGTGCTCCCAGATCAGATCGTTCGCTTCCGGCAGCGTGATCCCGGATTTGCCGTAGATCAAAGACGAAAACGGCGTCATAAATTCACTGATCGGCTTCGCCAGCGAATCGCGGCTAATCCGGTAATCGCGGCTTGTAACGATGCCGAGCAGCTTGCCTCTGGCCGTTCCGTCTTCCGTAATCGCAACCGTGGAATGTCCCGTCTTCTCTTTCAAATCCAGCACGTCTTTGAGCGTATGTGCGGGGGTCAAGTTGGAGCGGCTGATGACGAAGCCCGCCTTGTACCCTTTCACTTTCCGGATCATTTCCGCCTCTTCCTCAATCGACTGCGAGCCGAAAACAAAAGAGATGCCTCCGCACCGCGCCAAAGCAATCGCCATGCCATGGTCCGACACGGCCTGCATGACGGCGGACGAGAACGGAATGTTCAGCGAAATCGCCGGTTCCTCGCCTTTGTTGAATTTCACGAGCGGTGTTTTCAAACGAACATTTGCCGGTGTACATTCTTTTGTCGTCAGATTGGGAATCAGCAAAAACTCGCTGAACGTGCGGGACGGTTCCAGGTAATACGTGGCCACTTCACTCATTCCTCCTTCAAATTTCACGTTTTTTCGCGGGTAAATTTTTTCAATCTTATCACTGAACCTCTACCGAGGTCAATGACTAATTTTGCACAAAAAATGAAAGCGCATTTTCCTGGCAGCGGGCCGGCTGAAAATGCGCTTCGCCCCGCTGCTGCGCGCTTTCGCAGCAGCAAAAAAAGCTTCGCTCCCCCAAAGGGATAGCAAAGCTTTCGCACTACACCGCCGCCGCCCTGTCGAGCGGCAGCGTGTAAAAGCCGGCCGGCTGCTGAGCATCCGGCGGAAAATGCACGATGAGCAGCTGCTTGCTGCTCCTGTCCATCGTCCCGTTTTGCAGGTACAGCTGCAAATCGAACGGCAGCACCTCCAGCATGACATGCTTGTGGAGGTCTTTTTCACTGATGTTCAGGCTGCGGAAGCCGCCTGCCACAAGTTCCGGCTGCTCGGCGAGCAGCTTCAGGTACGCCGACTGCTCCTGCTTGTCGAGCGTAAAATCCCACCAAATTTTGCGCGGCCTATATTTATGTCCCAGGAAATAATCGAGCTTCATGAATCCCTCGATGATCTCCATCTGCCCCGTGCCCCGGAACAGCAAAAAATCTCTCAAGCGGGTAAACAAATCTTCCAGCTGATGCCCGATCTTTTGCCAGCCGCGCCCTTCCCAATAATCGCCGAACTCCTGAAAAAAGTCGAACGCCGATGTGAATTCATTCGCAATTAAATAGTTGACAGTATGATCCATCCGGTGTGCGTTCCAGTATTTTTCCAGCACATCCTCCACCCGTTTGATGCGAATCAAATCGGTGAACGGCAAAATGTCGTTGCCCAGAATCTCATAAGGGGAGTGATCCATGTATACGTATCCGTACTTGTCCGCGTCGGCCCGCATGCCGGTGCCGCGCAGCATTTTCAAAAATCCGAGCTGCAGCTCTTCCGGCCCCAGAGCGAACACGTCATTGAACGTTTTGCGGAACGAATGGTAGTCCTCCTCGGGAAGCCCGGCGATCAAGTCGAGATGCTGGTCGATTTTGCCGCTTTCCTTGATTTTCGTTACGGTGCGCGTCAGTTTGGAAAAGTTTTGCCTGCGCTGCACAAGCTCGTTGGTCGCATCATTCGTCGACTGGACGCCGATCTCAAAGCGGAATGTGCCCGGCGGCGCATGCTCCGCCAAATAATCGAGCACTTCGGGACGCATAATGTCCGCCGTGATCTCGAACTGGAACACCGTGCCGCGGTGGTTGGCGATCAGAAACTCGAAAATTTCCATCGCGTAATCGCGCTTGATATTAAAGGTGCGGTCGACAAACTTGATCAGCTTCGCGCCGGAGTCGATCAAGTACAAAATGTCCCTTTTCGTCCGCTCTATATCGAAATAACGCACGCCCACCTCGATGCTGGAGAGGCAAAATTGGCACGAAAACGGGCAGCCCCGGCTCGTCTCAAAATAAACGACCCGATTCGGCAAATTCGGGATATCCTCGGCAAAACGGTGCGGCGACGGAATATCGTCCAGCTTCAGCTTAGGTCTGCCGGGCATCAGGACGATTTCTTCCCCTTTGCGGTAGGCGAGCCCGTATACAAAGTGGTATTTGCGCGTTGTCGATATTTCCTGGAGCAGCTGGTGCAGCGTCTCTTCCCCTTCTCCCATCACAATAAAATCGACTTCAGGGATGCGCTTCATCCAATACTCGGTGTCGTAAGAAACTTCGGGTCCGCCTAGAACGATGATCAGATCGGGTCTGATTTTTTTGATCATGCCGATGACCTGAATCGTCTCTTCGATATTCCAGATATAACAGGAAAAGCCCAGCACATCCGGCGCCTTTTGGTACAGGTCGGAGACGATGTTCATCGCTGGGTCTTTAATCGTATATTCGACTATGTCCACATCAAAATCTTTCTCGCAAAACGCTTTCAGGTAGCGCAGCGCCAGAGAGGTGTGGATGAACTTCGCATTCAGCGTGGAAACAATGACTTTCATCTTGGGAAACCTCGTTCTTTATTCGTTAGTAGTCCTACTTATTTTACACGAAAAACGAGGAAATACAAAGGCTACAGCACCATGTCATCGTCCAGGTGAGGCGCTTCATAAGGGATGTACAGCGGCGACGCCGCTTGGATCTCTTGTTTCCAGCGTTCCGCCTGCGAATAAAGCTGTTCCTCCACTTCCCTGATTTTCATCTGCAGCATGCCGGCATCCTGGGGCTCGCCCAGCAGCGCTTTTTGCAGCGAGAGCCGTTCTTCAAACCATTGAGTCAACTGATACAGCAGCATAAGTTCCACCTTTTCACAAATAGACTGTTAGCCGCTAGTATGCCCCAAGACCGGGGGATGACATACGAAAAGGGGAAGAACAAACTGCTTTTTTTGGATAAACTTGTAGTTTTATAGATTAATATGGTATGAATTAGAAGACCGATCGTCGTTTCGGTATTACGAAATGGGAGGCTTTGAATGAAAGGTATCGTTTTCAGAGAGTATTGGGCACTTGTAAAAGGTTTTAAATCCATCCTTATTGTCTTGTTTATTTTGGGCGTTTCCCTGTGGTCGGCGCGTTTTATCGCCAGCAGTCCGATCCCTTTAAGCGAAGACGCGAACCCGGACAAAGCCGCATTAGCCGGGCTTACGCTTGTTTTGCTGCTGCTCGGGGCCATATTCGTTTATACCTTGTCACATGACATCGTAAACCGGGATATCGAGCTTCAGCGAATGAGATTGCTTATTACCAAAACGTCGCGGCGAAACGTGATCATCGGCAAATTCGCCGCGGTCTGGCTGTTCTGGGCAACCGTCACGCTCGTCGCTTTTATCGGCATTTCATTGATCACAAAAACGTTCGTTATCGCCGATCTGCTCAAATTATGGGTATTTCTTGCTTATCATGCCAGCGCTGCCGTTATGATTTCAACATGTCTGCGCAACCATACCTACACGGTCATTCTAGGCGTCCTGCTGGGAATCGCCATGCCGATTCTGGGCGTCTGGAGCGCGTTCGCGGCATCCGCTTCCGCACAAGTCGTCCGCTACATTCTGCCCTATTATCCCATGACGAGCAAACCCGAGCTTCTGATCGTGAGCGGCATTGAAATCGGGGTCATGCTGGCCGTTTCTATTCTTCTTTTTAACCGAAAGGAACTGTAAAATGGATGTTTTGAAAGTAACCGATTTGTCGAAAGCGTATAGAAGCAAAAAAGTTGTCGATAACGTCACCTTTGAATTGAAGGCCGGCGAAATATTCGGATTTCTGGGAAGAAACGGCGCAGGCAAAAGCACGACCATCAACATGCTGACAGGCATTCTGCCTCCGACTTCCGGCACTATCGAAATTCTTGGTACGCCTTACAACAGCCTGAACCGGATCAAATCGCGCATCGGCGTGCTTCCGGACAACAGCAATTACTATAACGATATGACCGCTTTGCAGCACATGGTGTTTTTTTCCAGAGTGAAGAAGACTTCGCCCGACAAAAAGGAACTGGTTCAGTTGCTGGAAAACGTCGGCTTGGGAGCGGACATCGGCAAAAAAGCAAGCCAATTCTCATTGGGCATGAAAAAGAAGCTCGGCATCGCCCAGGCTTTGATCGGCTCCCCCGAACTGGTGTTTTTGGATGAGCCGACCTCGACGCTCGACATCGAATCGTCGCTGCTCATACGGGATTTGATTGTCAAGCTGGCAGCGGGCGGAGTTACCATATTTATGACCTCGCACAACCTGGATGAAGTCGAGAAAATATGTGACCGCATCGCCATTTTGCACCAAGGGACAATTGAAAAATTGGGAACGATGAGCGAACTGCGCGAAGCGCATTCGGACGAGATCAAGCTGAAGGTAAGCTGCGGAAGCGGCAGGCCGGATTCGGTGCGGCAGTGGTTGGAAAGCCTGGGGCCAAGAGTGCAAGTGACGCAAGCCGACGAGTCGTTCGTACACCTGGTAGCCGGAGATCAAGAAGATATTCCGTATGTGGTGGAGACAGCTGTACATCACGGCGTAAAAATTTACGGCCTCGAAGTAGAACAAACTTCCCTCGAAAAAATATTCATGGACCATCATTAAGGAGCTCGCATTGCCGCCGGGGCAGACGCTCATAGGAGGGACGGGGCTGGGCTGGCTGGGCAGCCGCTCGTGATGCGGAACGGACCAATCAGCCGCTCGTGGTATGGATGGGGGCCGGGCAACCGTTCGTGATGCGGATCGGACCAATCAGCCGCTCGTGGTGTGGATGGGGGCCGGGCAACCGTTCGTGGTGCGCATCGGACCAATCAGCCGCTCGTGGTGTGGATGGGGGCCAGGCAACCGTTCGTGGTGCGCATCGGACCAATCAGCCGCTCGTAGTGTGGATGGGGGCCGGGCAACCGTTCGTGGTGCGCATCGGACCAATCAGCCGCTCGTGGTGTGGATGGGGGCCAGGCAACCGTTCGTGGTGCGCATCGGACCAATCAGCCGCTCGTAGTGTGGATGGGGGCCGGGCAACCGTTCGTGGTGCGCATCGGACCAATCAGCCGCTCGTGGTGTGGATGGGGGCCGGATAGCCCGTAAAACTGCAGCTCCCAGCACAAAAGCCTGCAAAAGTGCAGGCTTTTTCTCTGATAAAGGTTCGTTTGGAGGAAAAGCCTGCGATTGTGCAGGAATTATTGATTAAAGTGGGTCTGAGCTTAAATTTAAGTCAAAAAAACTGCAGATTTGCAGGAATTCTTCGGGGCAAGCGTTTTACGGAGAAAAAAGATGCACTTTTGCAGGCTTTTGAGCGTTGTCAGCACTTACTGCCTTGTCAGCGTTGCCAGAATTGCCAGCATTTCTAGCATTTTCAGCATTGCCTGCATTGCCAACACCTTGCCTTGATTGCCAGCGTCCCCAACCTTACCAGAGTTACCAGTCTTGCCAGCATTATCAGCATTACTTGCATTACTTGCATTACTTGCATTACCTGCATTACCTGCATTACCTGCATTACCTGCATTACCTGCATTACCAGCATTACCAGTATTACCAGTATTACCAACCTTACCTGCATTGCCAACTTTACTAGCCTTGCCAACCTTACTAGCACTACCTACATTACCAGCCCAGTCAACGCACCATTGCGAACCTTGCCAATGGCGCGCTGGCTCCTGCCGGGGCTGGCGAGTTTTTCGGCAGTCTCAAAACCCGCAAAAACTCTACGTCCCCAGGATCGGTCGACCTGCTGCAGCAATGATTTTGAGACCGTCGAATAAACGATTCCGGCTTCGCGTTTTATTCCCAGAAAATGTGCTTCGCGCCCTTCAACCTCGCCAGGCCTTCCACGAAATAGTAGTCGCCGTAGATCAGGGGCACATCGATGTTCTTCCCTTCCGGATAATGGCTCGTGCCGTGCAGGATCAAGCCCTCTTCATTCGGGTCGTTCCAAGCCCCGTAATTTTTATACAGCGATTCGAGGATGCGCGTCCCCGCTTCCCGGTACGTCTGCGATTCTGCAGCCGTCACCTTATCCGCGAGCAACAGCAAACCGCTTGCCGCGCACGCGCCTGCGGAGGAATCGCGGTACTTCGTGATCTCCGGCGGCAGCCTGAAATCCCAGTATGGCACGCGGTCTTCGGGCAGCTGGGTGATGAAGAAGTGGGCCACCCGTTTGGCCGCCGCGAGAAAAGCTTCCTTGCCGGTATGGTGATAGCACAGCGTCAAGCCGTAAATCGCCCATGCCGTACCGCGCGACCACGCCGATTCCGGCGCAAAGCCCTGGCCTCCCAGCCCCTCGATGCGCTCTCCCGTCGCAGGATCGAACCGCACGATGTGATAGACCGAGCCGTCAGGCCGGATAAAATGCTCCAGCACCGTCTCCATGTGCACCTCGGCAATATGGCGGTAGCGGGGATCGCCGCTTTCGCGCGAAGCCCAAAACAGCAGCGGCATGTTCATGCAGCAGTCGATAATGGCCAGTCCCGCATTGTCCTCGCCTTCGCTCCACGGATTCCACGCCCGGATATAGCGGCCCCGGATATTGAAGCGCGCAGCCAAAAAATTGGCCGCGATAAACGCTCTGCGCCTGGACTCCGCGGACTGCGTCAGCTTGCAGCTCGCTACGCTCGTCAACGTCCACATGAAGCCGAGATCGTGGTCAAGCCGGTAAAAGTCGTGGAACACCTGATCCAGGCTTGCTTCGCACTGCTCCGCCAAAGCGCGCAGCGATTCGTCGCCGCCATTATCGTAAAGCAGCCACAGCATCCCCGGCCAAAATCCGGCCGTCCACCAATGCGCAGGCTCCAGCGTGTAGCTTCCGCCATTGCTGGCATGCGGGAACCCGGCGCCGATCCGCCGGCTCGTGCGCAGCGTTTTTGCCATCGTCTGCTCCCATGCTTCATCCAACCAATTTACCATACTTCATCACCTGCTCCTTTTTCCGAAAAAATTCCGGCAGAGGCAAGCGCCCCTAAAGCGCCCTCCGCCCCGGTTGAAACGCTTAAATAAATTCGAAATGCAAAACAACTTTATTGATAAGCCCCGGGTCCTTGACGGCAAAATCCACCGTATACCAAGGGGTCTCAACTCCAAAATGATTGCTGTACACATGGCTCTCAATGTTCGGCGTAACCGCTGCGCGATCATAGCGGATCAAAAGCTTGCGGCGGCTCTCCCCGCCGCCCGCTATGACGATGCCGCCGTCGTCCGACGGCTGAGGCCGCGTCCGCGTCACGACGCGCTCTACGATGCTCTCCGGCGCTTCGGTAAACACGTAGGCGTCCTCGACAACGAGGCGCGGAAGCCGCCCGTTTTTGTGCCAGGCGAAGCGCCTCTTGAGCTCCTGCAGCTGCGGAACAGGGTACGCTTGCGCGATGTCGAGCTCCAGCTCGCTGATGTGTTCCCCAGCGGATACGCGAACGACCTGCGCGGCGAACTGTTTCCCCGCCGCCTGAAAGCGGCCGTTTATAATCGGAACGGAATGCCCCTGCGACCCGTTGCATGCATAGCTGTACCGCTCCGCCCCGAAATAGTCCGCCGTATATTCGCCGCTTCCCAAGTCGGAAACGAACGACTCGCCGTCGCAGGCCACGATGAACTGCCCGATATCGTTATGATTATGAGGCTCGTCGTTATGCCCGCCCTTGGCGGCAAATCCGAAGCGGCCGTCTGCGGCAACGTGCCTGGATACGAGCCACTGTGCGTTGTCCAAATAATAATCGGCGGCCTCCCACATAGCGGCGTCAGTGTTCGGGTCTGCCCACAGAAGATTGCGCAGCGCCGGCGCAAAACGGGCGCAATGATCCTCGGTATATGAGGCCCGAAGCGCTGTGGGAGCCGCAGCCATATCGGGATATATGCGCGCCAAATAATGGGTAAGCCCGATATGTACCCGGGCATGCTCAAGGGAATCCGAGAAATTCGCGGTCAAATCGTCCGTGAGATAACATTTTTGCTGAAAAAGCGCGATCCGATGCACCTTTTCGTGCTCGAACAAGTCCAGCTTGCCCTGCGTTCGCTTCTTCAGGAGATCTGCAAAATAAACGAAATAACCGAACCCATAATTCCAATAGCCCAGACCTTCCTGGCAAGCCCCGTCTTCCCCGAAGCCCCGCAGGTAACACTCCATGCTGCCTATCGCTTTGGTCACAATATCGCTCACGTCGCCTGATCGTTCCAGCAAAAGCAGCGCCGCAGCGCCGATCGAGCCTGCACAGACAGCCGCCCAGTTGTGCTCCGCCGTTTCCCAATGGTATGGCCCGTGCGCCAAATAAGGCTTGAACAGGCGATGCACGATTTCCTCCCGCATGCGGCTGCGCAGCAGCGCCGGCAGCGTCTCGCCCGCCAAGCTCAAAATCTCGCTCAAAGCGAAGCCCGTCTCGGCGGCAAACAAATCGATCTGCGTGTGCGTCTGCTTGCGCCCCCACGCCTCCTCATCCAGCGAAAAGGCAAGCTCGCCGTCCGTCTCCAGCGTCCCCTTCAGGTGGGCCGGCAGGCACCACGTATACTCGCCACAGACCGACCAGATTACGTCGTGCAGCGCTTCGCGGTACGCCTCATTCCCGGGCTCCAGAAGCGAGAGCAGGGCGAATGTGGTCAACCTTCTTCTTTTCTCAAAATAAATCTGCTCGAACTCCAGCCGCTTCCCGCTCCGCTCAAACTGCGCGAATACGGCGTAGGACGGCTCGCGGAGCGGCTCTCGGAGCAGCCTTGCCCCTTCGTCCCTGATCTCCGCCACCTGGGCTTCATAGTAAGGCGAAGCGTTAGCCTTACGCCAAAACTCCGCGCCCTCCGGGTACAAAATCCGGGAATCTGCGGGAGCCAGATCCCGCAAACCGTCCTGAATATGCTGCGATTGCAAAAGCATCGTTTCCTCCTCTTGGCCCGCCGCCGCCAATTTATCCTCTGTATTCCAGCGGCGTTACGCCTGCGTGAGTTTTAAAAATTTTAATAAAATAGCTCTGGTTATCGTAGCCGAGCATTTCGCAAATTTTGCCCACCGGATGAGCCGTCTGATCGAGCAGTTCCTTGGCTCTCTCCATTTTCATCCGGGTAATGTATTCGATGAAGTTCTCGCCCGTTTCCTTTTTGAACAACCGGCTGAAATAGCTGGGGTTCAGGAACAGATGCTCGGCAACCTCTTCCAGGCCGATCCGCTTGTCCAGATGCAGCGACACATATTTGCACGCTTCCATCACTTCCGCGCGGAGCCCGCCCCCTGCACCCTTTCCGGCCAGGGCGACGACGGCTTGCAGGTGGTCGACCAGCCACTGCTTCAGCTCGGACAAGGAATCGATGTCGACGATTTCCTTATGAAGCGTATCCGCGGAGAAAGAGGAGCGCGTAAATTGAAGCGACTGCAGCTTCAGCTTGAGATCGAGGATCAGCTTCAGCATCCAGTCCTTCACCGTTTCGGGCGCGTAGCCCCCCTGGCGCATAACGGTGATCCAGCCCTCGACCGCGCTCTGCACGTCTCCGGATTTTTTGCCGATCAGCAGCTCCCGCAGTTCCGTATTCGCCCGGTCATAATGGGCAAAAAGATCCTGCTTGAGATCGGCGGCCGGACCGGGACCCTTGCGGACAATGGCGCCGGGTTCCAAATAAAACCGCTGGGCATCGCTTTCCAGCAGCAGCCGGAGGCTCTGCTTCAGCTCCGCGGGATGCAGGCAGCTCTCGCCGAGCACGAAGCTCATCTGCAGCTTGAGCGCTCTTTTGAGCGCGGCCTGCACCGTTCTAAGGCCGGTTGTGATTTGCTCGTACATGCTGACTTTCAAATCGGGACGGTAGGCGAACAACAGAATGGATTCTTTGGCGCCGTAGCCGGCATGCACACTGTGCAGTTCCAGGCCCGACAGCACTTCCTCCAGCACATTGCCGACCGCAAAGCGCAGCGTCTGAACCGACAGGAACCGCTGCTTCGCCTGCCGGTAGCCTTCGATAAAGCCGATTGCGGCGATGCAGGCAGTCCCTTCTTCGAAGAGTCCGTAAGCGTTCGCTTCTTTTCTCCATTCGCCCGGAGACAGCAGCGGTTGATGAATAAAATTTTTGAGCCACTGTTCCTTGCGCAATTCTTTCGTTTCGTCAACGATATGTTTCAGTCTCGACTGCTGGCCGCTCAGCCGGTTCTCCAGATCGAGGCTGTCTTTGAACTGCGCAAGCAGCCGCTCCAGATCGGCCGGATTCAGGGCGTCTTTCAGCAAATATTCCTGAACGTTCATACGCATCGCCTGCTGGGCGAACTGAAACTCGCTGTGGCACGAAAGAATCGCGACCCGCACGTTCGCTTTGCGCTGCTTCAATAGCCCGATCAGCTCCAGACCGTCCATCTTCGGCATGCCGATATCGGTAATGACGATGTCCGGCATCTCCCGCTGCGCCTGTTCCCAGGCGTGAAGCCCGTTATCGTGCGCGCCGATCAGACGAAGGCCGAGCGCTTCCCAATGAATAGCTTCGGAGAGAAGCTCGATCACAGGGTAATCGTCGTCAACCAGCATCACGTTGTACATCCCCTGCCGCCTCCCTGTATGGAATAAACATCTCAATGCACGTGCCTTTCCCCAGCTCGCTGATGACTTCCAGGCGGAATTCGTCGCCAAAGGTCATCTTCATCCGCTCGTAGACGTTGGGCAGTCCGATTCCCGAAAAGCCGCCGCCCGCTCTCTCTTCGGACGAAGCGGCTGCCGCCGACACGATTTTTAATCGCAACGCCGCAAGCTGTCCCGGGCTCATCCCGGTTCCGTCGTCTCTTACGGCCAGTATCAGCCCCGCTTGCTCCTCGCGGGCTTCGATCGCAATCGTGCCCGCACTTCGGTTCAGCCCGTGAATGAGAGCATTCTCGATAACCGGCTGCAGGAAAAATCGCGGCACCTCGATCAAAAAAGCTTGCGGCGTCAGGTCAAAATGCAGCTCCAGCCGCGCCTCCTCTTTTTGGCGCATATTCATAAGACTAACATAGCTGCCGATAAGGTCAATCTCTTCATGCAAAGCAATGACATCCTTATCCGGGCTGACCGTCATCCGCAAAAGCTTGGACAGCGAGCCGATCATTTGCGCGCTTTCCTCGTCTCCCCGCCTCATCACCTTCATGCGAATGGAATTGAGCACATTGAACAGAAAGTGCGGGTTGATTTGCGCCTGCAGCATAGCCAGCTCCGCTTTGCGTTTGCGGGAATGCGTTTCGGACACTTCGTCAATCATCTCGCCTATTTTATCCAGCATCTGATCGAAGGAGTAGCCGAGCCGGCCGACTTCATCCTGCCCGCGAATGCCGGTGCGGATCGTCAGATTGCCCCGCTGCACTTTGGCGGCCACGCGCCCCAGCCGCACCAGCGGCTTCGTAAATGTGCTCAGCAAATAAAGCAGCAGCATTAATATAATAAAGAAAAATATCGATTGAAAGATCATCACTTTCGTGAAAATCGAGCTTATGTTGACAATCGCCTTCCGGTAAGGCTGCAAGGACACCAGATGCCAGTTCATCGGCGAAAGCTTCTGTTCCGTGACGATATAGTTCTCCCCCCGGATCGGCACGATGTTCGAGCTCTTCTCGTTCTCGCCGAGTCCGGAATATGCGAACGGCTGGCCGATTTGGCCCGAATCCGGATGCGAGACGATATGATTCGCACCGTCTACGATCATCAGCTCCTCGCCCCCCGCGAGACGGTTAAAAATGTCATGAAGCTGGCTTTCCATCACTGTGACGATAACATATCCTAATACTTGCTGGTTATCCTTGCGCAGCGTGCGGATCATGGAAATTTGGTACGGGCTTGTTTTCTGTTCCGTCTGAAAGACGGTCGGCGTCGGCCCCGTCCAGTACGACTGGATTCCCTGCAAATGCTCGACCTCGGGAAACCAGCTTTCTTTGCGGAAATTCAAAGGATTGTACTCCGTAAGCGAATAGCTTGTAAAATAAGTCCCGTCGGCAAGCAAAATCGTCACGTAAAAACGGTCGGTCCAATTCGACAAATTTTGCACCTGTTCCAGAATGCGGTTCGCCTCCCGAAACCTAAGGTACGTATCTTCACTCGTATTAGAAACGCCTTCATTTGGAAAAAGCTTAAAATAAGTGTTAAACTCCGTGTTCAATTGCACGTAATTGGCGATATAAATCATATTTCTGATCAAATTCGTCACTAATCCGTTGACTAACTGCAAAGACTCCTGGGAGTTGGATACCGCCTGCTTCTTCACGGCGTCCTGCGTCCAGTAATTGTAAATATACAGCGAACAGGCTGCCGGAAGCAAAATGCACAATATAGACGCCAACATCAGCTTATAACGCATGGAACGGAACGTGAACAGCTCTCGGATGCGGTTCCACATGCCTAAGCAGGCCTCCCCTCGCCAAATAGAAAAAGGGGCAGTTTCAGGCCGCCCCGTATAACTATCATTATATCAAACTATTTTTTGTTTGCGGCAATAATCTGATTGGTGCGGTCCTGGGAGTTTTTCACCGTCGTATCGATATCCTGCTTGTTGAAAATGAGCTTCTCGAACTCTTCGTTCAGCGCTTTGAACACTTCCGCCTGGTAGGACGCCGCCGGTACGAGCTGCGACGCTTTGGACGCCGACAGTGTGGCGATAAGAGACGCCTTATCGACTTTTTCCGGGTTTTTCGTGCCGCTTACGATCGTATCGATCAGCTTGCTGAGATCTTCCGACTTCACTTTGCTCCAGGCCGGAACGTTTTTGCCCTGCACGATTTGACCTTCCGTCGTGTACCAGCGCACGAACTTGTACGCTTCTTCCTTATGCTTGGAGCTTGCGGCTACGGACACGAAATCCGTCGTAACCGGCGTGTAGCCGTTCGGATCGCCTGTGCTATTTTTCGGGAACGGGGCGACGGCGATGTTGAAATTAAGCGGAACTTGCTCGGTGCCGCCGATTTCCGTATTCATCCAGCTTCCGATGACGAGCATGCTGACGTTCTGGTTAAACAGCTGTGTCCGGTAAGCCAACTTCTGCGAAATCATGTCCGCATAAGGAACGGCCGATTTGTCCTCCTTCTCCATCTTCACGCGAAGTTCCAGCGTCTTCTTGAAGTTCGGGCTGTCCAGGTTCGATGTGCCGTCCGCTTTCAAAATATCCGAATCTTTAGGCTGATTTTCCATATAAAGCTTGAGATATTCCAGCCAGCCGCCGTTTTGAGGGCCGTGGAAGTAAGTGCCGTAACGTTTTGTGGCTCCTTCGCCCTTGGTCAGCTTTTTCGCATAGTCGGCAAAATCGTCCCAGGTCCAATCCGTCGGAACCTTCAGGCCGGCCTCATCGAGGTGATTTTTGTTCAGCAGCACATACCATGGATTGAACTTACCCGGAAGCGCATACACTTTGCCGTTCAGATGCGTATCCACTTTGTACTCCTCTTCTTCCTTGAACCCGTCCTTGGCGATGTAATCGTCAAGCGGCGCCGCCATGCCGAGTGCTACGCGCTGCGCATATCCCGCCGGGTCGCTGAACATGAGAATATCCATCGTTTCTCCGGAGGCTGCGGCCAGATCGAGTTTTTTCATCGATTCCTGGGTGTCGCCTTTTTCGCTCAGCGGTACAAGCTCTATTTTCGTGCCCGGGTTTTTCTCTTCGTAAGCGGCCAGCGTCTTTTTCCAGTTGTAAGCGGCTTCCGTGCCGAACACGAACATCCGCAGATTGACCGAATCTCCCGCTTTCGCAGCCGATTGCGCCGTTCCCGCCGCAGGCGAAGCCGTGCCGCCGCCATTCGAGCTGCTGCACCCGGCCACAAGGCTTAACACAAGACCCGATGCGACAAGCCCGGTCCACAAATTCTTTTTCATAGAAACCCTCCTCGAAGTTGATTGCTCTTTTTACAATCCAAATTATATAAGGTCGCAACCCGGTTCTCATGATCGTAAATTTACTTTTTCCAAAATATTTTGACTTCTTTAGCCTTTTACCCCGCCGACGGCAATGCCTTCGATCACGCTCTTTTGGCCGATGATAAATATAAGAATGAGCGGAAATATCGCGGAAACGGTCCCCGCCATAATCAGGGAATAAAACTCCCCGCTCAGCGAAGTAAACTTGGCCATGGCGAGTTGAAGCGTGAACAGCTTGTCGCTGCGCAAAAAAATGAGCGGATTTTGGTAATCGTTCCACGTCCATATGAACCGCAAAATGGCGTAAGTCGCGACAGCAGGCTTGACAAGCGGCAAAGCGATCGCATAAAAAATGGTAAAGTGTCCGGCTCCGTCTATTTTCGCCGATTCAATATAGTCGTTATGCAAGCCCATAAAAAACTGCCGCAGCATGAACGTGCCGAGTACGCTGAAACTGCCCAGCGCGATCAAGCCGGCATGGCTGTCAAAGAGGCCGATCGCACGGTACAAAATAAACTGCGGCACCAGCACCGCTTGCGTCGGAATCATATACGTCATCAGCACGATCAGGAACAGCCACTTGCCCGCTTTAAATTGTACTTTGGAAAACCCGTAGGCCGCCAGAGCGGATACGGCGCAGGAGATGAACGTCGTTATCACGCTGACTTTGATCGAATTCCAGTAGTATAAGTAAAAAGGAATTTTGCCGAGCCATACTTCCTTATAATTTTCGATAGCGCGCCACTCGTGGGGAATCCACTGGATCGGGTATGTAAACACTTCCGATTCCAGCTTAAACGACGTGACGATCATCCAAAAAAACGGCAGCAGGAACAGGACGCTCCCCGCGAACATAATCAGCGTAATCAGCGATTTGCGGAAGCGGTAAAGCACAAGTTGATTCATGGCGGTTCTCCTTCCAGAGCGAATGCGAATCCATTAGTAGTTGACCCATTTCTTTTGTCCGATCCACTGCGCTACCGTAATCAGCAAAACGAACGCGAGCAGCATCGTCGCCATGGATGAGGCATACCCGATTTTCAGATTAACGAACGCCGTATCGTACAAATACCATACGATGAGGGACGTGGAGCCGATAGGCCCGCCCTGCGTCATAACCGCAATGATATCGAACACCTTGAAGGTCGAAATAATACCCGTCACCAGCAGGAAAAACGACGTCGGAGACAGCATCGGAAGCGTAATTTTGAAAAATTGGGTCCACCCGCTCGCTCCGTCGATATCGGCAGCCTCATACAAATCTTTCGGAATCGACTGCAAGCCTGCAATGTAAATAATCATATTAAACCCGATGGAAACCCAAACGTAAATCATCATGATCGAAATAAGCGCAAAGTTCGGGTCCGCAATCCATTTGGGCGGTTCGCTGATTCCCATCGCTTTCAAAAACTCGTTGATCGGCCCGTAAGAAGGCTGAAAAAGCACCTGCCAGACGGTAGCCACCGCTACGATACTGGAAACGTAAGGCATGAAATACGCTATTTTAAAGTAGCTTTTCAGGTAGACGTGACGATCGATCACAATTGCAAGTATTAATGAAATGATCAAGTAAGCGGGAACGGACAGCAAAAATAAGACGTTGTTCCGCACGGACCTGAGAAACATCGAGTCGTGGAACAGCTTGTCAAAATTGGCAAATCCCGTCCATTTGATGCCGTTCCAGCCGGCTACAAAGTTCCAATCGGCAAAGCTCAGAATCAGCGTCGCAATGATGGGCAGCAGCACCAGTACCGTCACGCCCAACAGCATCGGACTTACGAATAAAAATCCGGCGAGCGTCTCCCCTTTCGCCAGCGAGCGCTTCCGCTTACGAGAAGAAGACTGTACAGGCAGTGTTGCAGCTTGTTGTTCCATTTTTCTTTCACCTCGTCTAGTTAAGGAGTTGCTCTCATTATAAGAAAAAAAAAGCGCCAGCAATGACGGTATTTTGATCAAAAGCGATACTTTTTTGACATGTTCGTTGCTCCGGTTCGTACCCGCGGGGGCTGACCGACCGCCTTACAGCTCCGCAACGTGCAACATTCCCCTCCCTGCTTGTAAACAATTTCCTGCGGGTCTTGGGCTTGACAAGTATCCGCGGGGGCGGGATGTTTTTTTCCCGGTCCGAACGTGATATATTGAATGAAAACTTACTGTAACGCGAGGCGAGAACAGATCGTGAAGACATATAAAGGAAACGAACCGCGCGGGCCCAAGTCCGGCAAGCCGGATAGCCGTACGGGAGCAAGGCCGGAACCGGGTCGCGGGTCAAACTCAGGCCCGGACGCAAGCCGCGTTAACGGCAAAAAAAACGGAAATGTCACGCTCAGGAGCGGTAAAAGTACGGCTGTGGATGTGAGCAGCCGTACCTCGGCACAGGATGTGCAGATCGGCGACTTGCTCGTCGTGACGATCAAGCGGATCGGGATCAATGGCGAAGGGGTCGGCTACTTTAAGCGCAAAGCGGTTTTCGTACCGGGAGCGCTGCCGGATGAGGTCGTCAAAGCGAAGGTCGTGAGAGTCGAGCCCGGTTTTATTCAAGCTTCCCTGCAGGAACTGGAAAAACGCTCGCCCGAGCGCATCGCCCCGCCCTGCCCGGTCTATGAGGAATGCGGCGGCTGCCAGCTCCAGCATTTGAGCTATGAAGGCCAGCTGCGCGCCAAAGAGGAGATGATCCGCGAAGCTTTCGAGCGGTACACCGGCATCGGCTCGCTTCCGCTGCGCCCCATTCTCGGCATGGACGAGCCCTGGGGCTACCGCAACAAAGCGCAGCTGCAGGTCGGCCGCCAGAACGGCCGGCTCGTTACCGGACTGTACGCGGCGGGCTCGCACCGTCTCGTGGACATAACCGGCTGCTCGATTCAGCACCCGGTTATCAATCGCGTCGTAGAGACGGTCAGCCGGATTGCCGCCGAGCTGAACATCCCCGTCTACGACGAAAGAAAGCGCACCGGCGTGCTGCGCACGATTGTCGCCCGGGTTGGGCTGCAATCGCAGAAGGTGCAGGTGACGCTCATAACGGCAGTCAAAGAGCTGCCGCAGCGGGAGCAGTTGGTGCGCCGTATCCGGGAGCGGCTTTCTGAAGTATCTACAATCGCCCAAAATGTGAACACCGGCCGGAGCTCGCATATTTTCGGAGCGGAGACGTTCATTTTGTGGGGCGACGAGCATCTCGGCGAGGGCCTCGGCGAGCTGAGCTTTGTGCTCTCACCGCGCGCGTTTTTCCAGCTGAACCCGTCGCAGACGGTGAAGCTGTACGACGCGGTGAAGGAAGCTGCGGCCCTGACCGGCCGCGAGCTGGTCGTAGACGCCTATTGCGGCACCGGCACCATAGGCTTGTGGCTGGCGCCGCAGGCGGCGGAAGTGCGCGGCATCGAGCTCGTCGAAGATGCCGTCCGGGACGCGCGCCGCAACGCGCAAACCAGCGGGCTCGGCAACGCCCGCTTCTACGCCGGGCGCGCCGAGCAGCTGCTGCCGCAGTGGGTCCGGGAAGGCCTCCACCCCGACGTCGTCGTGGTGGACCCGCCCCGGACCGGCTGCGATGCGCAGCTGCTCGGCGCGCTGCTAGCCGCGAAGCCGACGCGGCTCGTGTACGTGTCCTGCAATCCTTCGACTCTGGCGAAGGATTGCAGGACCCTCCTCGAGGGCGGCTACAGCCTCGAGTGGGTGCAGCCCGTCGACATGTTCCCGCAGACGGCCCATGTGGAGTGTACAGTGTTGCTAAAATTGCGGGGGCAGGAGTAATCCTATGCCCCCAATCTGTGTGGATTCAGGAAGTTGAAATGAATTTTGATTGAGCTATCCTGATAGACTTCAATTTTGTGGATCAGTCTATGCAGAACCTGATTGAGGACTTTCTCATTATCAAAGTCCATTTGCAGAAGTTTGCTCACTTGTTTTTCAAAGGCACGGATTTGATAGTCCGTGTCTTTCTTTTTGGCAATCAATGATTCCAGTTCAATATTTCTGGCAGTCAGCTTTTCGGATTCCTCACGAATGACATCGTTTTGCTTCCGCCACTCAACTTTGGTTAAATCTCCATCATTCAGAAGGTCTAGTAGTATGCTTTGTTTCTTAGTCAATTGCGTTAACCTGTTCCCAATCAGGCGAAGCTCTGTCTTATGGTCTTTCTTGTGATGCCCCGCCTCTTTCTTTACCATCTCCATTAACTTCTTTGCATTAACAGCTTCTGAAGCTATGCTTTTTAGAGTTGATAGTACTTCAGACAATAGTCTGTCTGCCTTAATGAGATGGTGACTGCAAAAAGAACGCCCATGCTTACCGTACCGCCCATACTAATACGCTTTCCTATCGTTTTTATAATGCATTCCTGTACCACAGTCAGCACAAACAGCGATGTGAGCGAAGAGGCTTTCCTGACCATTACTCCGTTGAGTACCTTTCCGTTTCAATTTTCCCTGAACCTGTTCAAATTCATCAAGCGATATGATAGCAGGATGAGCATTCTGTACAACGGTCTGCTGGCCTGTATCAAGTTTCTTCCGAAGTTTTGTTCGGATACTGACAACCTCGCTTCGGTTCTGAACCATATTACCCGTGTACATGGGATTGGTTAGGATAATCTTTACTGTACTTTGCTGCCATAGCTTCCCCGCATTCTTCGCACCCGCCACCTTTCTTGGAGAAAAATTGAAATATCGGCAAGGAGTTTCTTTGTAAGAGCAGGTGACTTATAATGGAAACTAACTAAAATCGGTTATATACTCAAAGACCACTCAACACTTGTTTTATCGGCTGCTTGTTGAGAAAGGACTTGGGTATTTTGGAAACGGGGGGCAGTAGGTGAGTGGTGTTGATAATTTGCAGGGGATAGATTATCAGGTATCTTATTCGGTTTTTAGATTATTAAAATTGATACAAAATGAGCTTAACAATGTGGACAGTATTAAATTTGAAAGTTTGACCGAAGAGGAAGAGGATTTAAATATTTTTAGATGTGACGGGACAAAAGAGTATATACAAATTAAGAAAAAAGTAGAGGGATATCATTGGAAACCAAGTGAAATGAAAGCTATTTTCGAAAAATTTCAAGAAAAAAATGATTCGGATGTTCATTTTACGTTTGTTACAAATGGAGGAGGCAATATAACTGTTGCGGAACTAAAAAGATGCCTTTTAGCGGGACGTGACCCATTAGATGAATTACTAATTAACTTCACTAGCCCAAAACTAAATATGGATAATTTAAAATCAATTTTGAAAAAAACTACTTTATTGACTTTAGAATTCACCTCAAATGACGAGAACGATCCAGCATCAGTTGTTAATAAAAACATAAGGGATCTATTGTTATCAACAACATTTCTATTATCCGATCCCGTTGAAAAGATATTTAATTCCCTATGGAAATATGTCTTTGACTTATCTAAAATGACAAAAATGATAAAAATGCCAGATATTATTACTGAATTAAAAGATATAGGATTAAGTATAGCTAACAAGGTATGGTTTGATTTACCTGATCTCAAGGACTTTAAAGGAAGAAAAAATGAAATTCTAGATATTAAGAGTGCATTATTGGAAAACAATCGAGTTTTTGTTAAAGGGATCAGCGGTACTGGTAAGACAATGACGCTTGCTAAATTAGCTCAGGAAATAAGTAGTGATGGCAAGAAAGTTCTTTGGTTAGAGTTTAATAGCATCATGTCAAGTCAAGATGTTTTGCTTAACATAGCTTCATTCTTTAATGATATTGGCTACTCAAGTCATGCACGGGCATTGTTAAAGTCTGAAATAAGAGATATTGTTTCTCGTATTCTTAATGTTTTAACGAAAAACGAAATTTATCTAATTTTTGATAGCCTTGATAAGGCTAGTATTGATGTAATCACTTTGCTTGGGAAAATATTTAGGGAATCTGTTTATTATCAACTAACTGGTGGTATTATTCTCTCTTCTGTAGGTTCTATAGGATGTTATTCACAAATCGATGTCTTAACTAAGAAAGTGATTGAATATCATTTGTTTGGTTTCTCTTTAGAGGATACAGTATTATTTTTTGAAGAAGATAACATAAAAATCAGTATTGAAGATACAATTGATTTTCACAAAGCAGTTGGCGGTCATCCTATTTCTTTCGTGTTCTTCAAACAATTAATTTCAAGTGGCTCATTAAGTTCCGAAGATGATGATCTATTAAAAGAATTAAGCATCGATACCGCAAGAAAATGGTTATTTGAAAAAGTTTTTTCTACTCTGAAACAAGAAGAAAAAGATGTAGTTCTTAATGTCTCGCTATTTAATTATCCGTTCAATGAAAAAGAAGCGGAACAAGTTATAAGAGCAACATGCAAGCCCAAATATCTTTTTGATAGTTTAATTAATAAGAATATAATTTTATCTAGTAGAAACTCATATCACGTACATGACTCTATCCGTGCCTTACTTTATGATATGTTGGCTACAGAAATAAAAATAAATTTACATAACAAGATAGCGAAATATTACAGGGAAATTATGGAGCATGCATATGGAGAGTCAAATGAGGTGTTATATGAGGACATTTTTAAATGGGGATACCATCTAGAGCAACTAAAAGAAGGAGAGAATTTATCTAAAATTTGTGTTGAATTATTACAGCTTGATGAAGATGATTTAGATGCTTTATGGGCTATAGAAAGGTTTGGATTTCCTTTCTCATTCTCAGATCCAGATTTAGAACTGGCAAATTCTAGTGTTGGTTTTTTACTAGAAAAAGGACTAATAAAGAAAAACTTTGACGATATAAAAAGATACTTTCATACAATGAAAGAATATGTTTTGGAAGGATTCGATTTTTATGATTCTTGTTTTTTGCATCATCTTTGTATTACACGAGGAATTTCTAATCACCTAGGATATATTGAAATATTCGAACCGAATTATTCATTTGACATTCAAGGTATAATATGTGCATGGGAACATTGTATCGAATATATGCCTCTCCCACCAATTACAAAAGCGAAGCGTGAAGAGAGGATAAAATTTCTTCAAGATCAATTTGATAAAAATGCATACGATGACAAACCATCTGAAATTAGAGAACGTTTGTGGAAAGAATTACAGGAAGGAGTGCCAGAAGACGCTCCTGAATATCCTGACTTAGAATTAGAGGCAGCCAAATGTCCCATTTTTGGTCATTGCTGTCCAGACGGAAAAGAACAAGCATCGTATTGTAGGGAATTAGAGAATGATGAAGTCGAAGATTTGTAAATTTAATAAGAATGTCTCCAACTTAAAGAAGTGGAGACATTCTTATGTAGTGGGAGCCATCGTATATCTTGTACACACTGTCTACTCTACACATGTGGAGTGCGTGGTAAGGATATATCGGGAAGACAATTAATTGGAGGGGAATTTATGGCTTACATAGATCAGTACAAACAATATAGACAAGTACAAGTAGAACTTCATACAAAAATAATGAATGCTTACGTCCATGAAGCCGAACTCAAGCAATCTGCTCGTATTTTGGGTATACTTAATAATCAGAATCAGGTGGTCATAGAGTCTGATGCGGAGAAAGATGCGCTCTGTGACTTTAATGTTTATGAAAAGATCCGGGATGGAAAGAACGCCGTATCCTTGTTTGCAGGGACCTATTCCTCGAAAAATGAAGTGGAAAATCAACTGCTGTCAGCAATGCTGCAATCAGAGGCATCCTTGTATGAGATCATATATATCGATAAGAAGGAAGGAATGCTCATGGTGAACGATGTCTTAAGTGGCCAGAGCAAACCTTCTAAGCTTATCGATCTTGGTTTAAGCGATAGTGTAAAGAACAATACCTTGATCTTTACCCGACTACTCCATTTTGAGGAGTTTAGTATCACATCGGGCTTAGGTTTTGTTTTTTCTGTTGATCATAAGGATTATCTTCTGACCCGAAGTCGGAAAATGCTCAAGAAAATTAAAAGCGCGGATACCTCGGCAGCCAACTTTATCGCATTTTTTCATTTGAACCGCTCTGATGGAAAACCGACATTGTTTGAGAAAGTACAATGAAGACCGATTTATGGTGATATGGAGAGGAATGAGTATGCTGACTCCTGCACAAATCAAACGTAAGTTAACAGGGTGCTCAAATGCCAGAGGATGTGTGTCAAAAATACATCAGTAATGTTTGGTGCGGAAAATGCGCGGGCACAACGACGATCAAAGATTTCAAAGAATGCGCGGCAGGATGTACTGGAACAATTTGACGATAACCTATTCCATGCGCTGGTTGAGAAGATCACCCTTCTCTCGCCAGCGCATTTTGTTTTTCCCCTGAAGAGATGGAGGAAATCATCGAGTAGCCTACAGTCTCAAGTAACTGATTGCGACAGATGGCATGGATCGATTCCATGCTTGTTAAAATTCCAAACGATTCTTGTTCAAATAAAAATTTATTTCCTTCATTCATCCCCATGCCATCCTTAACCCCTCTCAAATAAAGCCATTCCTTTTCAGCCGATTGCTGATATTGAATAGCCTCCTCCCATTCCAGCACTATCACTACAGCAGATTTATCTACTTGGCTTTTCAAATCCGAAATCAATTTTGATGACTTTTCGATTAATGGAGCTATGTGCTCCTGCTGCTCTAAAATGAGCGACACGTCATCAAACCTCTAACGCAAACCTTTAACAATCCATCCCGGCCAATCCTCCAAAGTGCCTCCCCCTTTCCTTCTTCGAGTGTGTGTATGTTAACTCTGATGGGAAGGGATGGCAAGTTCATTTTAATAAACAATTCCTCATTCATTCTTCAGACATATGGTATAATTTTACTACTTGTGTGAGTGTCGTTTTATGTGGTTACGTTTATAATTCATGAGTAATGATGATTCCAAACGAAAAAATGATTTTATGCAAAGGGATTTACTCTTATGACCAATTCAAGATTTAGAGATTCTGGGGAAAGAATTTATGACTTTTTATTCAAACATAACATTCTCATGGAGTGTCCCCATTGCATGAAATGTGCTAGTGGGATTAGAAGAAATGATGGGGAATTTGGTTATACAATGCAATGCAAGCGCTGTGGCGTTTTGACTAGTCCTTTAGTCGGTACATGGGGAAAAGGAACTTTTATGGGGCTCAAACTATGGCTAAGGATTAATTGCTGTGGCAATTTACTTTGGGCTTATAACAAAGCACACTTAGATTTTTTGGATGAATATATCAGTTCTACTTTACGAGAAAGAATCCCTAATAAGAATCAGAGTCTAGCAAGCAGACTTCCCGATTGGATTAAGAATAGAAAAAATCGCGATGATCTTTCAAAAGGGATTGCGAAATTAAGAATTATGCTTGAAAAGTGCAATTAAAAGCACGACTTTATCCTAAGGGAGAAGGAATAATGGATGATTATTGAAATGGCAACGTCCAAGGATTTAGATAAGGTTTGTAGTATTGATTTTATCGTCATTGGGGATCGAAGTCGGACAGAGTACCTTGCGAAGTCAATCGAAAATAAAACATGTCTTATTGCGTCAATTAATGAAAATAGAGCAGGGTTTGCAATATTTGATACTTCGTTTTTTGGCCATTACTTTATTTCATTAGTAATTGTAAACCCAGAATACAGAAGACGGGGAGTCGCAAAAAGCCTTATAGAATACATAGAAAATATTTGTCCAACAGAGAAATTATTCACATCGACTAATGAATCAAATAAGGTAATGCAGTTGGTCTGCGAATCGCTTGGATATGTAAAAAGTGGCATTATTGAGAACCTTGATGAAGGTGACCCAGAAATAATTTACTTCAAACGCCTGCGATAAGGCTTATAAAAGAGCAATTTAAAACAGGTTTCAAGGAGGAAAAGGACAATGTCTATGATAGGAAATTTCAAACAAGTATCATCTAAGTTTTTGGAGGAAATAAAAAAAGACCTTTCGATATTAGAATCAATAGTTTATTCAGCTGAAAAGGATAATAATGAATTAAATATCGATAAGGCTTGGCATGGAATACATTATTTGCTTACTGGTACTGCTTGGGAGGGTAAACCTCCATTAGCTAATGCAATAATGGGGGGAACTGAAATTGGTGAAGATTTGGGATATGGAGCAGTTCGTTATTTAATACCTGATGAAGTGAGAGAAGTAACAGAAGCCTTATTGAAGATTTCAGATGAGGATTTGAAAAATAGATTTAAGCCAGAGGAAATGAATAAACTAGAGATTTATCCACCAATTGACTGGGTAGAGGAAGAATTCGGTTATTTATTAGGTTATTTTGAAGAACTTGTAGCTTATTATAATGACGCTTGTGATAAAGGAAATGTAATGCTCATTTATATAACTTGATTCTTTTACATAAAACATGGAATTTATAGTATGTAAACCCTGATTAACTGGATGAATTTGGTATAGTATATAGAACATAAGTTCCTATTAGTATTTTCCTTAATTTGAAAGGTGATGATATTAATGTGGAAGAAAATTGAATGCGTAGCAATTTATACAGAGAGCATTGAAAAGTCAATAGAGTTCTACCAATCGTTAGGTTTAATAAAGACTTGGGAGACATTCTCAGATGAAGGAAAGAGTTACAAACTTATTGGTATGAGGTATCCTGACGGAAATTCTGAGTTGGTTCTAAAGAATGACCCGAATCGTAAATTTGCTGAAACAGAGGTTATGGTTGATGATGTTCTTGTGACCTATGAATCACTAAAATCAAATCCAGAAGTGCAATGGATTCGCACCCCATTCCGTAACCCTGTTGGGGGACACGTAGCTGTAATGCAAGCACCAGACGGGAATGTATTCGTATTAGTTGGGAAATAAAATCAGCACAAACGGAGGTAGCTAAATCCAATAAAAGAGAAGTTTCATTAATCGAAGACTCTTTCTGGGCCTACTGTAGGAGTCATGAGAATTGCTTGCATTCGTTCAAGCAAAACAATGCAGGAGGACTTTATGAATAATAAAAATATAATATTTTACGGCTGCTGCTGTGGGGGATATCAACAATATATCTATGGTGATTCATTTAAATTGAAGGGTTTCAAAAATAACTTTTCAAATTGGGGAATAGTACATAAACCCATTTATTCATTGGCCTATGTTTTTTTTAATGCTTCAGTATATAGTATTTTTGATCTGAAAAGCCGCAAGTTCCCCCGATTTTGGAAATATTTTAAATTAACTTATCATTTTGAGATACCAGTTACTTGGCTTGACGATCCAATCAATATGAACATGATATTAATTTATAAAGCAAAGCATGAAAAGGTATTGAAAAGATAATTATAAGGGAGATGACATTAGATGGATTTGAAAAAAATTAACTCTTTAACTAAGTATCCAAGTATCCTTACATACCATCAATTGGGTGATAGAGGACGTTTAATGGACGGATTATCTGAGTCAAGAGGCTTTACTGATATAGACGATGTATATGTCTATGAAAAAGTCGATGGTGAGAATTCAAGAATTATTCTATTAAAAGATAAATACAATGAGATCGATTATCTAATTGGTTCCAGAGAAGAATTGTTGTTTGCAAAAGGAGATAGAGTTGGTAATCCTTATGGAAATATCGCAGAATTCTTAAAGCCACTTGCTGAGAAGATTATTTCAGATGTGTTCCTAAATGATGATTGGGCTTTAATTGTAATTTATCAGGAATCATACGGTGGTAAGACGAAAGCAGCAAAGAACTATACAGACAATAAAACTCAAGGATATCGAGTATTCGATGTGTTCTCTTTAACTCAAGATGAATTAAATAAGATTCTTGAGTTACCTCTAGATAAGATTGCGGAGTGGCGTGATCATGGCAACCAACCTTTTTACGATGAGAATGAAAAAAAGAGGTTTGTTGAGAGTCTAGACTTGGAATTTGCTCCACTTGTTGAGAATATTAAGGGTTCAGATTTCCCTATCTCTCTAGAAAGTACAATTTCATTTTTAAAGAAGTTTGAGAACACAAAAGTTGGAATCGATGCGAGTGGAAAGTCCGAAGGAATTATCGTACGCACTTTTGATCGTAAACAAATAAGGAAGATCCGTTTTGAGGATTATGAAAGAACGTTTAGAAAATAATGCCAATTAGACAACAATATTATTACTCTGACGTGAGAGTCGGAGGCATACAACTTTTAAGTCAGCAATCACTTAAATTGGAGGTTCGAGATGAGAAACGAAGAATATTGTCCTGAATGTGGAGGAACTAACTTTGGGAAAGGCAAGTCGCACGGCAGTCTAGTACAGCATCAGATTTAAAATAGTCAATATGTGGAAATTATGATATAGTCGAAGAAAAAAGAGGAATCGACTATGAAAAAACGAGAGTATGCCGTCCAATTAACTCCTGATGAACAAAAGAAGCTGCATGGCATCTGCTCCAAAGGAAAGGCAACCGCCCGTTCGATCAGACGTGCGCAAATCCTGCTCGGAGCGGACGAAAATCGCCCGGAGGGCAAACTTACGGATACCGAAATTGCCAAACAGCTCCACATTCACACCAACACCGTCCACCTGGTTCGTAAGGCCTTTGCGCAGCGAGGGTTGCAAGCCTCCCTGGAAAGAAAGAAGCGGACCACTCCTCCCAATCCGCCGAAGGTGACCGGGGAATTGGAAGCGAAGATCATTGCCTTGTGTTGCAGTGAACCCCCTGCGGGAAGGAGTCGTTGGACGCTGCGTTTGCTTGCTGATCGAGCGGTCGAACTACAGTATATCGATAGCATCTCTTACGACACGGTAGATCGTATTCTAAAAAAAGCGAACTTAAGCCTCACCTCAAGAAATGTTGGTGCATCCCGCCCGAGCAAAACGCGGCGTTCGTAGCGGCGATGGAAGATGTGCTGGACGTGTATCATGAACCCTACGATGCCAATTGCCCCGTCATTTGCATGGACGAAAAACCATTTCAACTTCTCGATGAAGTCCGGGAGCCGATTCCCATGAAACCTGCCAAACCACTCAGGGAAGACAGCGAATACGAGCGAAACGGGACATGCAGCATTTTCATCTTNCTACGATGCCAATTGCCCCGTCATTTGCATGGACGAAAAACCATTTCAACTTCTCGATGAAGTCCGGGAGCCGATTCCCATGAAACCTGCCAAACCACTCAGGGAAGACAGCGAATACGAGCGAAACGGGACATGCAGCATTTTCATCTTTACGGAGCCGTTAGCGGGCTGGCGGCATGTAGAGGTACGGAAGCAACGAGCCCGAATCGACTGGGCGGAGCAGGTTCGAGAGTTG
>NZ_JBVYOL010000034.1:0-69007 GCF_056120505.1 Paenibacillus sp. sgz302164
TGTACATTGTCATTAAAAGTAAAATTGTGTCTGACTGCCTTACAGTAAAGGGAAAGTAGTGACGATTATGTACACATATTAAAATGCACATTTTTTTACTGATACCTTGGATGACTCACCGGTATCTCCAGGGACTTTTGATCGAGGACATCAGACTATCGGTCACGGAATGACGCTGCCGCGTGATTATGGTACTAAGGAAGACATCAATGTTATTCTTCATGAACTTTCAGAAGAAGTATGCAGGCGCTGCAGATCAAAAGGGTATGCGGGACGGGTTATCCATGTGGGAGTGCAGGGGGCTAACTTTGACCTTCCTACAGGATTTTATCGCCAAGCTACTTTACCGGATCCCACCAATATTACTCGAGAAGTTTACGAAGGAGCCTGCCGCATATTCTATAGACACTGGGATGGTTTGCCCGTACGAAAGCTTTATATCACACTTTCCAATTTCAGTAAGGACACTGAGTATCAGATTTCACTATTTGGCAACCGAGAAAAACTCAGAGAGCTGGAGCGTACAACTGACGAAATTAAAAATCGTTTTGGAACAACGTCTATACTCCGTGCATCCTCTCTCTTGCAGGCCGGGCAAGCGCTTGACAGGTCTCGAAAAATTGGAGGACACTACAGATGAATAGCAAGAAATTATCCGGGAATGGATTGTGGGAATCCAGCAGAATGCTTTTGCCTGAACACCGCGAGGCTCTTATTCAGAGGAGACAGAAAGAACCGGAGCGTAAGGAGCAGATGCCCTCTTTTGAAGAATTGGTTTTGGTTAAAAATTCAATGATTTTACCCATTATGCTTACAGTAGCTGAAAGCAACCTCCGTAAAATTGAACTTTCCGATTATTCTTTGAAAAAGCTTTATACAGTTATAACAAACATACTGGTAGATCGAATTATTCAAGATATTTCGGAGACAAAAAAAATGCTTAAAACACAAGGAATAAAGATCTATGAAGAGGAGAAAGTGGATGATACCCTTCGAGTTAAATTCAATTGCCGCGGCTATGAAGACAGCATATCTATAATACGCGATGTAGTGAAGTCAGAGATTAGAGTCAAAATTCAAAGATATATGGAGGAAATTTTAAAGCCACTTATGGCAAAAAAATAAGCAGGGAACTTGCTGTCATGGTAGTGTAGAAATTCCTACTATGGAAAGGAAACTGTTACAGCATACGCATCACAGGTTTATTCGACTTATAGCATGAAGCATTATTGACATAAAGTTTAAGAGTTAGAAAATGATCAAGTTGAAGTCGCAAATTGTCCCGAATTCTGGTGCTGGTAATCGCTTAACAGCCTCTGCATTTTTTCCACCGTGCCGTCCCGATGGGGAACGTGGATGGAAACCATCAAGCTTGGATCCTCCAAATATTGAAACGAAACATGATCGAAATTTAAGATCCCGAGATTCGGACAACGAAGCGCCTTTGGGGCATCAATAGCGTCGAGAACCTCATGCGACTCCCAAAATTCCCGGAATTCGGGGCTGGCTTGGCACAGCGCATCGAACTGTTCAGACCACCAAGGGTCGTCAACGTGACGCGCATACCCTGCATGGAATTTAGCGGCTATCCGACGCGCATGCAGCTCCCATTGATCTCCCTTGATGTAGCGAAAACGGGGAGAGGTAAAAGTCATCCAAACAAAATTTCGCTCTTTGTCCGACAAGGCGGCGAGATTCCCGTTCAATGCGCAGTAGGCCGCATTCCAGGCAATGATGTTCATGCGTGCATCCATGACATTCGCCGGAGAAGTGTGTTGGCTATCCAAAAAACTTTGAAGCGCCTGGCTCACCTGAGCAGATATCTTCGTTTCTGCTAAGGGGAGTTGTTTGCGTGCAAGAAAAAAAAGGTGCTTGCGCTCCGATTCATCAAGCCTCAACACAATGGCTATTCGCTCAAGGACCTCAGCGGATACGTTGATATGACGGCCTTGTTCCAAATAGGTATACCAATCCAATCCTACGTCCGCCAACAAGGCAACCTCGCCGCGGCGAAGTCCGGGCGTGCGTCTGCGTCCGGACTCCGGCAATCCTACTTGCTTAGGGGTAATCCGTTCCCGGCGTGTGCGCAAAAAACGGGCTAATTCCTCATAACGGTCCAGCTTGATCGACATGATCGCCATCCCTCCTATCGAACGATGAAAGTAGGACTCCCAATCCTACGATAACCAGATCTCTTCCTAGCTTAGTCGAGTCCATATACACTAGCTTATATCATCCTTCTGGATGAAAGCAAGAATGGCAAGGGGCAGAGATCAGCGGTTGAACCTTGATCTCGTAGCGGAAAACTTCGTGAAATGGATGAGGAGCAATCCCGTATGAAACAACTGCAAACCGTAGAATGAACATTCTCAACAGAAACCGTGGAGGGCAGAAAGATGTATGAACATATCGTATTATTGAAACTTAAGCCTAATGTTACGATTGACGAACAAGAAGAAGCGGTGAAGCAAGTCCAAGCCTTTAAGAATAAGATCCCGGGCATTGTAGACCTTAGTGCCGGGATTAACGTCACGGAAGAAGTGGAGCATAAGCAAGGTTATACGTTAGGCATTCGGGTAACCTTTGCGAATCGGCAGGCTTGCCGGGATTATACCCAGCATCCGCTGCATCAGAACTTATTGCAGCGAGTCGGCCCATTTGTGGAAGGGATCGCTGTCGTGGACTACCCGTTTTCTTGAACGCATCCCTTTATCGCTCTTACGCAAGCGTGGTTGCTGACATTGTCCTTCGGCTTTTTGGCCATGCTGTTTTATGGCATTACGGCGTGGCTGCCGCAAATCATCCAAAGCATGGGATTCAGCAAAAGCTATGCGGGCAGCGTATTGACGATTTTCGTGATCGTTCAAATCCCCGCGAGGCGCCGCGAGTAATCGATGGGCTCAAGGCGGGCCAGACGAAAGGACGCGTGGCCTTCCTGATTGACTAGGCTCTTTGCTTTTACCTGTCGACGCTACAACGTCTGCAATGGATGTTGCTGTATACCCCTTTTCTATTCGGTTAGCAAGAAAAACAGAGCAGCGAGGTTAACCCTCCTGCTCCTGTTGTTTTATGCTATGGTTTCAACTCCAATGGGGATAACTTAATCACGCTTTACTGAATACTTCATCCATAAGCCGTCATTATCGAGCTTTTCAACATCATTCAAAACGAAGTTTACTGACTTGAAGTTTTTAAGGGCAGGATTCGTATCAAAAATTGTCTTGGAATTAGCCGAACCATCCACAACCGGCAATACCAGCAGACTCAATTCATCAATTAATCCCTCGTTCAAAAGGGAGCCATTAATAACGCCGCCGCCTTCTACCAATATTTGATCGATATGAAATAAATCTTTTAGTTTTTTTGCTACAACATTGAAATCTAATGATTCTTTTCCACCGAAAATATAGGAAATACCTAGATTTTGCAGGTGGGCTAGATACGCATCGGAAACTTTTTTTGTAAGAATCTCTATTATATGGTCTCCAATAGCGTTTTCTCCTCCTTCTGTAATATGTTCATATTTCCAATCAAGTTTACCAGTAGAATCGATTACAACAATATACTGATTCGCATTTTCGTTTGCAACATAGTCAGTTCTAGGGAAATTTGGTGCATCATTTGTTCCCGCAATAAAATCGCTCATACCTAACATTTCTTGCAAAGTAATTCTTCCTAATATCGATGCTTTACACCCGTAAGCAGTATGAATTTTTCCGTACTGCTCTAAAAAATATGCCGTCCTGTCCTCGTTCATAAAATCTCCAACGATTTTCCCGTCCAATGACGCCATCATGTGGCAAATAAAGTTGTGTGAATTAGCATTAAATATGGATGTTAAAGAAGCAAATCTTGTTTGGTTTAAATACTTTGAAAGCAATTATTTATTCTTTTCAACGATGATAACAGGCCAAGGAATATTTGCTTTCCGCAGTCATTTTCTTGAGTTTGTCATTGAGGAAATAAAGGGAAGAGTGGATACAACCAGAGGGAAGAATAAAGGACTAAATGAAAATGTTATTCTTAGATTCTTTGGATCAGCTATTGTAGGAATAGTAGAATCTTATTTCACAGAAGGTATACCTAAATCACCTGAAGTGGTAGCAGAACAAGTAGGGATTTTATTAGATAGGAACCTTTACTAGCTTCACGATCTGCGCTTAATTTGTTTTGGTACGATAATTTCCGCAAAAACTTCCAACAAGCAACTTTTTCAACGGCCGCGCGTTTAATTAAAAGGAAATAAATGGATGATGGAGGCGTTATGAATAAGCTATCGATTATGCTGCTAAGTATGTTTCTGCTATCAATCGCTGCCGGATGCAGGGAAGAAGCTGTGAAGAAGCCGGAAATTGACACCATATCGCAAATACCTCAAACTTCCGGGTCTCCACCGAAAAAGACGCCACTAGAGTCTGATAAAGAAGGGCTGGAACATAAGAGTAATACTTCTTCCCAGCAAGCTTCGGACTCCTCCGAAAAGTTGAACTTGGATCGAATCGTATATTACAATAACGGCGAATTGTTCTGGGCTTTGGGACACGGGGCGGTTTATTTCTCAGATAACATCGGTAAACAGTGGACCGATATGACGCCAAAGGGAGTTAGCATCGATACAGCTGGTGCAGGGTTCGACTTGTTTGCTTTTCATCACGGAGCGGATCGAATCGATGTGTATGAACACTCTTTCGACCCGCAGCAAGAGTGGACGCACTCTGTTCTTCCGACCAAAGAAAAGTGGGAGATCTCCGGCACTTTACTATTTGCAAACTACTTGGTCGGGGCTGACAATTGGCTTCTCGTCGAATCTGATTCTACGAATGGGACGGAAAAAAAGGCGCTGTATCGAATCTCAGAAAACGACAGACAATGGACGAGGATCCAAGATATAAGCGGCCAAGTTGTCGGGAGAGCGAGCGGCATCACAATCCGCAACTCCAAGGAAGGGTGGATCACTTGCAGCGGCGGGAATAACGATATCATTCTTTATCATACGACGGACGGAGGGCTTCATTGGACGAAAGAAAAGCTCCCCGTTCCCGAAGAAACTTCGAAAGTATCTTTTACAGCAAATGTATTTGCACCGGTATTCGATGAGGAAGGAGATTCAAATTTGATTCTCCCAGTCGAGATCATCTATGGCTCTGAACAAATGATGACGTATTACTATACCCACGATGCTGGGAAGAGTTGGATCTTATCTACAAGCCGCTATAAGAACGTCAAGCCCCCGCCTGCTTACTACCCGGATCAAACATACGGCAGAGGGACGGCGCTTGACGAGCAAGGGGAGAAATTATACCATTTTGCTCTTGAGGATTACAGCGATTTTTTCGATGGACCCGTCCCTCAGCCGCTCGAAATCAAGCTAAAAACAAATTTAAGAAAGGCAACGCAGCTCTTTTTTCGCGTAGAATCGAACGAGGGCAATGATAGGGTGAGACGGGGCTGGGCGTTGCTGGACGGCGAGCTTGTGGTCGCTCAGGACGGCGGAGCGATTTGGCAAAGACAGTAACATATCATAGCATTTACCTTTAGTTGCATTGAGGTGAAAAACCAGTTGCATTCCCCACTCCTCTCCAATATGTAAAAGAGGTCAGTCCGTACCGTCATAATCCGGATCCGGGTCGCGACTTCCTCTTGGCTTAGCAGGTTTCGTCACTCCTAGCTCAAGGGAACGCTCATTAATAATACTTAGCTGGTGGGATGATACCGAGGAAGGGATAAAGTGTTCCTGGATTCGTAAAGGCAGGTGCTCGTACACATCAGATGGGCAGGTGAATAACAAATTATCGGCGACCAAATTAATCAAATCATCGTCAAGGTTCTCAGCCGTAATATATTCGCCATCATCCGTTTCATCCATATCTTCATTGTTCTTATGAATTTTCTCCAATTTCGTAACGACTTCTTTGACCACACCTTCGTCATCAAAATTAAATGCCTCTTGCAATGCTTCAAGCATGCTTTGAGTCGTCTTTGTTTTAGGGTTTAACATCTTCGATAACATCTTTCTTGCATGTTTGCGACGATTTTTGTACTCTCTTTTGTAAGCAGCGACCATAGCAGCCATGCCGCCGGAAATGTGAGATTTGTCTTGACCAAATGGCCCGCCCGGAAAGTTTGTCAAGAAATCGATTCCGGAGAAATTGGATTGAAAGGCATTCGTTGAGATTGCTTTCGTTTCTTCCATAGCTGAGTCTGCTAACGTCGTACGTTCGAACACATTGCCCTGGAACTTGGTCAGCGATTGGGGACCTTTATTATCTTCAATTCTTTCTTCTGCCATTTCTATTTCAGGCGATAAAGCCACTTCAAAATGGTCCAGTTCCTCCTGCAAAGGAAAGTAATCTATGTCTACTTCGTCCTCATTTCCCCTCTTATACTCACCGTTATCCAGAGCGTCGTTTAATTCTGTTGCCGCTTTTTCATCGTAGAAATTCAGAAACTCTTGAACGCGTTTCAAAAAATCCCGGGTATATCCCTCCGTTTTGAATTCCTCAAGCGTACCGTCTTGCGGATTATTAACCGGAATTTTACGCATCTGAATAAGCCCCGAAGCGTTATTCGGAATCGGTGCGCGCTTCGCCTGCAGGGGCGGTCTTGCCCCCCCTTGCTGCAGCATTTGGCCCACGGCCCTGTTGCCGATCGTTCGCTGCAGGTAAGTAATGGGAAGTTGCCCGGCCAGTTGGACGTTCTGCTCCAACGTAGAGCCAATCTTTATATTTTCTGATGATTGCGTTGTGCTCACATTGCTCGTTTTAAGCTTGGATTGGAAGCGTGAATGTTCCATATGTCCTCCGGACTCTAGGATTCGTTCATATTCCTTGAATGGATTTGGGTTAATAATAGAATGGCTTCCTCATTGACAGGATCATATATAAGCACTTTCTCCAACAAAAGTTCGGCTTGCTCGAACTCTTCAAGCAAAAAATAACATAACGCCATATTATACAGCGTACCCGTATGCTCCCCGTAAATATGAACGGATCGTTGAAAATAATCATTGGCTTGCGAATAACAGCCCATCTCGTAAAACATAGCTGCTATATGATAAGCCAAGTCCATATCCTCGCCTAACGAAAAGTACGTCGCCCAAACCTTATGAACCGTATCGATCACCAAGGCACGTTCCCTCTCGGAAAAAGTAGGCGCCAACTCGAACAGTCTCGGTAAATAGTACGAGAAATGGTGGCTATCATAACGGCTGAGGCGAATATAGGCCATCATTTCCTTCAGGCCCATGTCTGAATATCGGTTTCGTGCATGCTTGGCAATATTGTAGAAATCGTCCGGACCAAATTCATTGACATACCGTTCATAAGCCGCACAGGTATCTATATACTGCTCCGGATTGTCCAGCATCAGGAGACATCCTACATCGATTTGATGATGGGGATGTTCCGGAAATAAGGCCCTCCCCCCATTTCTCTCGCATAACCAGCGGAAAGCATGGAAATTAACAGGAAGCGAGAAGCTGCCGTGACGCACCAGACCGGAGGCCGGCTTGTATGGCAGTAAAGCGGGATCGTGGTTGCCTTTGTCGGCGGTAAGCAGCATTAGCCCTTTACGCGATAAGGACTTCATATTCTGCAAGCAGCGCAAGCCGACGGTTGGAACTAGCAAGTGGGTGCTGTTTAGCATATTCCCGTACTCCAGAATGAGCTGATTCCAATCATGTTCTGGAAAAGTCGGTGTCTGGATAGAACGATGCGTGTATTTCACATGCACATTCGATAGTACTTCCTCAGGCGCAAGCGTGTCCGGATCTTGGTCGTGGGACAGAGTCACTAAGCATTGAAACCAGTTGCGTTGTTCGAGATAATACAAATCCTGAGGGATACTATCGAATACGTAATTGGCAATCACCACAAGCGGATTGGCCAGTTCGTTTGCGGCGATCTCCCGGTTGCTTATCTGTAATTGAAGCCGATTCGATTTATTTATATCAAACAAGGCCATATCTAATAAACCGCGTTGAAAAAAAGGAGCAAACTGAGGATGCCGCTTCCAAAAAGCAAGATTGCTGCAAGTAAAATCCGTCATTACATAACAAATCGGTATCGTTTCCTGTTGAAATTGTTCGCAGATCTTGACAAACCGCGTTATAAAATGAAATGCAAACCGCCCCGACCCGGCGCCTAATTCGCAAATGTAAAGCGGTTCATCCCGAGAATGCCCTAAACTCTCTCCGGATGACGTCATCCTCTTCCGGTCGCGCAAAAAAGCAAATACGATCTCGGCGTAGCTGTTTGCCAACGTGGGACTGCTTGTCACATAATGCGGCACTTGGCCGGATTGCCAAGCAGCAGCCCCCTTTTCGTCGAAAAAATCCCGCTGTAGTTGCCAGAGTAACGATTCGGAAAAAACTCGCTCTTCTTCCAGCAAATATTTACGCTTACCGCGTACTTTCGCTATTGAACCTATGTTATCCATAGGTAACATGTCATCACCCTTTTGGATATTTTTGTTTGGTTATTTTAAGTGTAGATCAGCCCAATAAAAGAATAATGAAAGATTCTGCCGATAATTAGCAAAAAACCGCGCAGCATCAAGCCTTCACGGTTTTTTTAAAATGGCGATTTTTTCCTGTACGCCAAATAAGATTATCAATTAAAAGCGACATAAGCCAAAGAGGTGATTCGGTCGAAAATACAATCCTTTAGCTCACCGCAACCGCCCCCGCATATTCATCAGCGCAGTCATCAGCTCCGCTTTGACCAGGCTCCTCAGCATGGTGAAATGACGAACGTAGCCGCGGACTTTGTATTCGACGTGGATGCCTGAAGCATTCGTGTTCGTACTGAGCACTTTCATGTCCCGTTTCTTCATCTTGCTTTTGATGTTTTGCAATTCGGGATAAATGGAATTTTCAACTTCCCGAAGATAAAAAATAAGATGATTGTACACGATCTTATCCTTGTAAACTTTCAATTCGTCGATATCCCTCGCCAACATATCCAGCAAAATAGGCAGCAACGTGTATTCCTTGATGATCTGAACATCTTCTTCCGTTTCGATTCTTGAATTAACACTCATAATGAACACCACCATAATACGAACGTTTATTCTTATTATATAACGAACATGCGTTCCTTATACAGAGGTATTTTACGGAATTCCGCTTTCTGTCCTACGAGTGCGGCAAAACGGTGGTATCGGCTTGTGCAGCCGCGGCGAGCGGGCCGGATCGCTTTTCGCATTGCCTGTTTGTTAGCGAAATCCGGAAGAGGGAAGCGGAAAAAGGTTGGGAGGTAGAATTTGGTTTGTTTTTGCCCGGGAAGTACATAAAGAGCAGGGTGGCATGATCGGTTTACCGCATGGAAAATCGTCTGTTTCCAGATTTTATATTTCCGGGTTATAAAGGAGTTGTTGCATCGACTGAAGGAGGACGCGGTTACGCAACATAGGAGCAGCTTAAAAGCCGCTTCGGATGCATGCCTGGAACGGAAGTTTTCCGGGAATGCTGTGCGGTGCGCTTCTATGCAATCTGTTGATCGGCTGTTCCGGCGGATCGAAGATTGCGACCGGACGGAAAAGGGAGGGGAGAATAGCGCCAAGCCGAAAGATGAGGTCGCGCTTAAGGTTAAAATCTATGAGCGCGGTACAGCGCCTGCAGGCGTATCCGTCGCGAAAAACGGCTGGGCAAGCGCCCGACATTATTTTTTACTTATGATGAAAATTTGGTGTACAACTACGCCGGGCAGGACGGTATTTTACCGGCCGTGAAGAAGCAGACGCCCGCAAAAAAATTCGTGAATATAAAAGGAGATGTAACTGTGATGCGTAAAATCGGAAGTAAGATTTTGACCTTTAGTTTGATGTTGGCACTGGCTGTGCCTTGTATCGCGCCGGCGGGGCTTGTTTCCAAGGCGGAAGCGGCGACGGCAGAGGAACAAAGCAAATTTGCCGAAATTTGGTCCCCGCTGCTTTACCAAGATATCGGCAGCGATCCGCAGCAGGATATCCCGACGCGCGTTGACTACGACGGCGACTGGAATACGACAAACAACTGGGAAAATATCGATCAATACGGTCTGGGCGGCAAAGCGTTGTATCCGTCCGTGTACTATTCTTTCGTTTCGTCCAAAACGCACTGGTTCATCGGCTACTATTTCTACTACGCGAAGCAGGATGTTAGAGGCGTTGTAGCAGATCTCGGGAACGGTCTCGGCGACCATGAGAACGATATGGAAAGCATGATGCTGGTCATCCGCAAACCCGGCGGCACGGACTTGAACGGCAACAAAGTCGACGATCCGAACGGCAAGCTGGAAACGGTGCTCATGGGACGGCACAAAAAGCTCCGCATGTATTCGTCCCCTTGGTCTACTGACAAGACGTATACACCAGGGCTGAGCACGGTTTATTTTGACGGCAAATACAGTATGTCCGGCAGTCATCCGAAAATTTACAGCGCCCAAAACGACTCTCCGATTACGGAAAGCGAGCAGGATTTCGGCCATGCGCTGCGGGTGTATGACGATAAAGGAGCAAAAGGCAACAGCGGTATCGTGTTCAAATCGGGCACCGATGTACAAAACATGAGCGACCGCAGCAAAAACTACTACGCCAATTATTCCAATGACTTCAAAAGCGCGCCGCTGACCTACGGTCTGATTCCGCTGGAAACTTCCCTATGGCCGCATCGCAACGATAACAACCCGAATCTTTGGTCCAGCTACGGAACGTTTGCCGGAGATAACGGCAGCGGCGACGCCAGCGCGCCATGGGGCCGCTCTTTCGAAAATTACCGCGACCTGGGCGCAGGCACATTGCTGACCGATCCGGCGCGCTTCGTCGACGCGCTCTTTGACGGGCTGGGAGAGTTCTCCCGCGAGTATGTTACAAACGTTTATCGTTAAGAGATCTAACGAATAGTCTTTTGAAAAAAAGTCTGCTTGCCCTATCAAATGGGGGGGCGGGCTTTTTTAGCATACAATTCCGCCAATAAACTCTCGTTACACTACCCGATACGATAAGAAAAATCATTGAAAAATTGGAAATGGTATTATTTTCTTCTTGGAGCTATTTTCATTACAAATGATAAAATAAACAAATGTAAATTATTGTTTATTCAAAATTTCAATTTTTTTCTATTCTAGCATGTAGTTATTGGTATTATGCATAGTTTGCGATATTCGATAAGGCAGATTTCCAAATATTAAGATTATGCCAAAAACCGCCTTAACAATCCCTTAACGCTGTGCTAATATACACAAAACAAATGAAGTCTAGAATAGCTAAGGGACGTTTGAAAAAATGTTTACAAAGTGATGAATTAATGTCATTGGAATCAATTGTAAAAAAAGTATTTTTCAAATGTTCACTTTAGCAATTAGCAGGTTAATTCCTGAGGAAAATGGGAAAGCGCTTTCGTTGTGGGGTGCTTAATTCTATTGAGGGGGTAGATAGAGGATTAGGCGGCGCTTGTTGTGTTGTTTTTTTTGTTATGCAATTTTATAAGGGAGGTAATCGCCTTAATGTTAAAAAGGATAGGTAAGTACAAGAAATGGTACAGCCTTATGATGGTTGTGATGATGCTGGCCACGATGATTTTGCCTAATGGATTGGTTCAGAAGGCATATGCAGGCGTACCCGAGACTGTAGCAGGGTGGACCTTTTCGTCGACGAACGTGGATACTGCAACTGCCGGTAATGCCAATAATAAAGGCATCGCCAAGCTGACATTAAGCAATAGTAGAACAGCTACTTACTCAGCTACAGGCAACACTATATATAAAGATGGCTGGGCTACTCCTGCAGGAGGGTATTGGCAAGCGCAATTCAGCACGGCTGGATACTCTGGATTAACACTTTCTTCAAAGCAATATGGTACAAATGGCGGTCCGAAGGATTTTCAGCTTCAGTACAGCCTAGATGGTACTAATTTTGTTCCATTTTCAGATGTCTATTCACTTACGACAACGATTGCACAAAAAGATGTAAATCTGCCTAGCGAATTGGACAATCAACCAACTGTTTATATTAGATGGGTCAATACGTCTAATTCTTCGATTAATTCATCAAATGCCGGTACCAATGGAACAGGGACGATCTCTCAAAGTAATGGCAACAGCAGAATCGCTGATATCGTCATCAATGGGACCTCGTTGTCGGGCACCGTTAGTGTAACTGGCGTAACGCTCAATTCGAATACTGTCAATATGACGGTCGGGGATGCTGTGTATGGTCTGGTCGCAACGGTAAGCCCGGCGAATGCGACAAACAATGCAGTGAATTGGAGCACAGATAATGCTGCCGTAGCTACGGTGAACACCAGTGGCGGAGTGACGGCAGTGTCCGCAGGAGCGGCAAAGATTACAGCGACCACGGTAGATGGCGGTTTTACAGCAAGCAGCATGGTGACGGTTGCGCCTGCGCCTGTCTCCGGTAAGACGAAAAATCCGGATTCTTCAAAAATCACGTTTTCGAGTTTGAACGCAGTTAGTGGTTTGGCGGGAGCTGTTGGAGCCAGTGTACAAGTAGCCGTATACTGGGACGCTGCATTGACTACGTTAGGTGGAACTGGAATTGCGGCAGCGGATGGGTCGTTTGCAATTTCAAACCTCAATAACGCTCTATCCAAGACGACGGCTTACATTACAGCGCAGGGAACTGGGCAAACGCAGAGCGATCCGATTTCGGTCAATCTTACCGTTACTCAGAGTATCAAACCCGGCGATGTCGTTTTCAGCCAATTGTATGTAAATGGCGGTAACAGCGGAGCCTTTTATAATACGAAGTTTTTCGAGCTGTACAATACAACAAATCAGGATATCAATTTCAATAATCAGTGGGCAATCATTTATGTGTCATCATCAGGTACAAGCTTTGGAGCAGGCACCAAGCTGACCGGCACAATTAAAGCTCATGGATATTATCTTGTATCAGGTAATGTTGGAGCAACGGGTGCAAGTCTTCCCGTAACACCGGACCAAACAAGCACCCTTAATCCCAGCGGGTCTGCAGGGGGGATTCTTGCCATTGCTAATTCAACAACCGGATTAAGCAGTCAAGATGATCCCAAAGCGATTGATATTGTTACTTTCGGCAACGGAACCAACTCCAGTTTTACCACGAAAACCGATCATTGGGGATCGCCCTTCTTTAACACCGGTGTCGGAGGCGGGACTATACTGCGTAAAACAGATGCAGGCTCCGATCCAAGAGTAGCACTTGGCTTGGGCAATGGTTTTTTCTCGAAGGATCCGTCCAAGGATTTTGTTTTGAATGCACCAAGCAGCCCAAGTAATCCTGTAGAAGTTAGCATCCGCAACTCGAAGTTCATGGGTTCTCCCAACGCCGCGAAAATCAGCTTCACGAATTCAGGCGGCAATGCAACCGCAATAGGAATCGCAGGTTCTGTTCCTGTTTCGTCGACAGTCAAAGCCTATGTGGTAAATGCCGGCATCGTTTCTTCAGCGGGACAAACCACGGCAGCGGCAGATGGGTCATTTTCACTGAATTTCTCAGATTCGAATAATAATCAAACGGTGTACCTTACTTATACGGATACAACGCAGCCTGTGCCAAAAGAAAGCATCTATGCGCGTGTTGACGCAGCGGGAAACCCGAACGCGATAGTTCCTATTAATCAATTGCGTTACAATGACACCAACGGGCTGCCGCTTCATATCGGATTCTCTACGACCATCGAGGGCGTAGTGACATCGGATAATAACGCGCTTGGAACTGAAAAAGCAAATTTCTACGTACAAGACGCTACAGGTGGAATCGAGGTTATTTCCGGCCAAGCACAATCAGTCACGATCGGACATAAAGTTAAAGTTGCCGGAAAATTCGTATTTACTTCGGGTATGGCACAATTTGTTCCGACCATGATTACGGATGAAGGGTTGGATACGGCGCCTGTTGCGAGCGTGATTACGTTACCTGCTTTAAGCGCTTATGCAACAGCAGAACCGTTGGAAGGGAAATTGGTCTCTGTTAGAGGAAAGGTATCCAATATTCCATCCACTGGTCCGGACTATAACGTGACGATTATTGACGATTCAGGCAATACAGCTATCGTCAAAATATTGGGGTCTACCGGGATTGATATTAACAGTGCAATTGCGCTGGGCGATACGTTAACTTTTACAGGGATCGTGGGTCAATCCAAGTTAGCTTCTCCTTATACGAGCGGATACTATGTTCTGCCAAGGAAAGCTTCTGATATTAAAGGGGATCTGCAGTTCAATCATGTTCCTCTGACGAAATATTATATCGGTTTGGATGTACCTATCAAAGCAACGGCGAAATATGCGGATTCCATTACCCTTTACTATAAGTATTCGGGGGATTCCTCTTTTGCTTCAATCCCATTGCTTACGGCCGCTAATGACAATGTGAATTACAATGCCAAAATACCGGCGGCAACGGCGCCTGGAAAGTTGTCCTACTATATTGTAGCTCAAGGCAACGGACAGACGCTGACTTCCGGAGACTCTAATACTCCAAACAGCGTGGATATCGTAGAAGATACGGACGGCCCGGCGTATTCCAACGAGCTTCCGGCTAATAATGACAATATTGAATCATCCCATCCGGTCGTTTCCGTCAATTTGGACGATCCAAGCGGCGTGGATGTGAATTCTCTGAAGATTTCCATTGACGGCAAAGATTTCACTGCGCAAGCTGAAAAATCGATTAGTCAAATCAAGTTAACTTTAACTTCGAACGATGATATGGCTGTCGGGACTCATACTGTCCAAGTTTCGGCCAAAGATTTGTCTTTACGAGGCAATCTTTCGACATATTCCTGGTCATTCCAGATTGTTCCGAGGTTTACCGGAGGCAACCATTATCGGGGAACAATGCATAATCATACCAGTATCTCACACGATACTGTGAAAGATGCAACAGGCACCCCTGAAATGGCTTTAAAAGCGGCTCTGGCTCATGGTTACGACTACTTTGCTTTCTCCGATCACTCGCATGATATCGATTCTTCGCTTGTTGGTACAGATAGTGTCGATCATAAAGGGATGCCTGAGCGAACAGGCGGATCTGATTGGCAGCTAACGAAAGACCTTGCGAAAGAATATACGAAAAACGGAAGCTTTGTCGTATTCCCGGGATTTGAAATGACTTCAACCACTTGGGGTCACTCTAACGTCTTTGGAACCGAAAACTTCATCGATCGTGTCCAAGATGGAGGGAAATATCAAAATCTTCAAAATTATTACAATTGGACGTTGACTTATGATAATATTGTAGCGCAGTTCAATCACCCGGCGATGTCGGCGAATGCGTTCGACAATTTCATTCCTTATGATAAAAATGTCGACAAGCTCTTCACAATGCTTGAGGTAGGCAATGGGTCAGGACAGTATGCATATGTCAACGCGGAAAACAAATTTTTCAGCGCCCTCGACCTGGGATGGCATGTAGCGCCGACGTACGGTGAAGATAACCATAACGCGACTTGGGGACAAACGAAGAAACGTACGATTATTGTCGCTAATGATCTTTCTACGGATTCTTTGTTTGATGCAATGCGCAAAATGCACGTTTATTTCAGTGAAGATCCGAACTACCAACTGGATGTATTGGCAAACGGATACTACATGGGTGCTACGGTCGACTCCAAGACGCTGAACTTTAATGTTACAGGCAGCGATAAAAGCCCCTCCGATCCGAAATATATTTCTGTACCGGCAAGCGATAATACCAACATTGCTAAAGTCGAGTTGGTTACCAATGGCGGCAGAGTTTACGACAGTTACACGCCAGACGGAAATACGTCGTCGTTTAACTGGAAGCCGTCAGTCAATGTCATAGGAGGACAGCAATGGTTCGTTATTCGTGTCACGCAAAAGGATGGCGATAGAATCTACTCTTCGCCGATCTGGTCGCCGGAAGATCCGTTGTCCGTGAAAGTAAACGATTTAACAGTTGTAGAAGGAGCTGCCATAGCCGGCATGCCTGTCACTTTGAAAGCTGGCGTCGCCAATCTTGGAACGATCAATGTGACAAATCTTACCGCACATTTCTATTATGACAGCATTGATTCGGCTCATTTAATCGGAGATGCTACGATCGCTTCACTTGCTGCTAATAAAAATGCAGATGCCAGCGTCATTTGGTCGAATCCGCCTTCAGGGAGTCACAAGTTGATTGTCGTGCTTGCGGCCGGGGACGGGAATGACCTGGGAGATAATAAATATGAACAAACGATCACTGTGAAACCGCCGCTCGGCATCAAAGTTATGATTGATGCTACGCATAATAATGAAAATACGACGAGCGATACCGGTACGTACGGCGATAACCTTAAAAACTTCACACTCAATTTGAAGCAACAGGGATATACGGTTATTGAAAATAAAACTGCGCTTACCGATCAACTCTTAAGCGACGTCAATGTATTGATGGTAACTCATCCAAGCAGTGCGTATTCTGCAAGTGAAATCACTGTATTAAAAAGTTTCATTGATCGCGGCGGATCGTTATTATTGACCGAAAAGAGCAATTACAACGGAACTCCTCAAAATCTAAACAGTTTATTATCGGGTATTGGTTCAAGTATTTTAATTAACAACGATGGAGTCTTTGACGAAACAACAAGCGGTAATTTCTGGGGAACTCCGTTAACTTCTAATTTTTCAGTGCGGCTCCATTTGAAGCCTGTAAGTAACCGTTTGACTGATTTCGTATCCTTATTGGACTTTTACAGTGGAGCGAGTCTTGCCCAAAACGATGGGGCAGGAAACAAAGTTCCGCTTACGGACAGCAGTTCAGTTACTGTTCTTGCAACGGGGAACGAAACAACGTTTCAAGACTCTCCTCAAGTAAAAACTGATACGGTGAAATATAATGTCCGAACAGCTAATGGCAAAAATGGTCCAGCTTTGACCGATGTAACCGGCGGGTCGGCTATACCGTTAGTAGCTTCGGAGCAGCTTGGAACTGGCAGGATTGTTGTGGCGGGAATGAATATTTTCAACGACAAGCAAATGACACAAAACGACGGCCCGACTAACAATGTTCCATTCGCGTTAAACGTAGTCAATTGGTTAGCGAAGAATGAACAGAAAGTGATTCCGATCGCCGATGCCCGCAAACTGCCGGATGGTACAAATGTGGTTGTCCAAGGGAAGGTAACTGCTCAGGCAGGGATATTCTACGACGCTGCTTACATTCAGGACGATAGCGGCGGAATTATGGCATTTAACGAGGTGCCAAAAGATTCGTTACAACTTGGAGATACGATACGAATATACGGTTATATCGGCACTTTCGACAATGACAAGGAAGTCATGTTTAATGGGTTTGATAAAAGTATCGTTAAAGTAAGCTCAGGACCGCCTGTTCCACCTAAGCTAGTCACAACGGGAGAATCGATTTCCGATCAGTATCAGGGTCAGTTGGTTCAGGTAAAAGGGAAGGTAACTTCCATTCCCGACAGTTTTTCATATGTAATTAACGATGGCAGTGGAGATGTCCTCGTATTCGTAGACGGATATGTTCTCGAAGAAACCGGAGTGGCGATTCCTAAGCTATCCATTGGGGATACGTTATTAGCGACAGGCATGAGCAGCAAATACGCTAACGGCGACCGGATTCGCGTCCGCGATACAAGGGAATTGATGAATGCGACTGAAATAGTCTCAGTTACCGGAGTGGGGCTGAACACGAGCGCAATCAACCTGACGGTGCAGGGGGCTGTATATGGACTGACAGCAACGATCGCACCTGCGAATGCGACGAATCAAGCGGTCACTTGGAAATCGAGCGATACATCGGTTGCGACGGTAGATGCGACAGGAAAAGTTACGGCAATTCGTACAGGAACGGCGACGATAACCGTAACGACTGTTGACGGAAATTATACAGCTTCCGCAGCAGTAAATGTAGCGATTCCAACAACCGGAGGAGAAACCGGGGGCGGAAGTGGAAGTGGAACCGGAAGCGGAACCGGGACAGGCAGTACCACCCATAATACAAGCGATGGAGATCATTCTTTCATGATTACGGCGGATATGCTCACCGGGAACGGCAAAACAACCGTCGAAGTTCCGGCAAGTACTTGGGAAGTTAAGATTCCATCGAATACGGTCGATCTGATTAAACAAGACAACTTAATGATCAAATCGGATAAAATCGTTATGAACGTACCTTCCGATCTGTTCAAGCAGTTAATAAACAAGCTTTCTACAGCTGAGTCGAAAGACAGTACAATTTCGTTGAAGCTAAATCCTTTGAACGATGCCGAGGCGAAAAATATCGTAGACAAAGGCAGAAACATAAGCAAAACGGACATTAAGCTTTCCGGAGAAGTTTATGAATTACACCTGTCCATTACTACTGCGGATGGCAAAACTGTTGATCTTTCGAAGTTCGACAAACCGATAACGATTAAGTTAAAGGTCGATTCTACCGTGAATCCGAAATTGGCCGGTATCTATTATATTCCTGATGATGGAAAGCTAGAGTACATTGGAGGAAAATATATAGATGGCTACATGGTAGCTCAGATTAGTCACTTCAGTAAATATGCGGTTTTTGAAGTGACAAAATCATTCACTGATATCCCGGAAAAATATTGGGCAGCGAATGTAATCAAAGAGCTGGCGGCGAAGCAAATTGTGAGCGGGACGAGCGCAACAATGTTTGAACCGGAACGCAACGTAACGCGCGCCGAATTTACAGCCATGCTGGTCAGAGCGCTGAATCTGACAGCGAAAGGCGATGTAGCTTTTACTGATGTGAAGGCCGGTGACTGGTATGCCGAAGCTATCTCCATTGCAGTGAAAGCAGGCATCGTACAAGGAAAGAGTACTGAACTTTTCGATGCAAATGCGCAAATTACTCGTGAGGAAATGGTCACGATGCTAATGCGGGCGTACGAAAATCAAAGCGGCAAAGCGTTTGTGAAAGCCAGTACGACGACATTTGTAGACGAATCTCTAGTTTCACCTTGGGCAGCACAATTTGTAAAAACGGCAGCGTCGCTGAACTTGATTCAAGGACGCGCGGCGGGCAAGTTCGATCCGAAGGGGATCACAACCCGTGCTGAAGCCGCTCAAGTCATTTATAACTCATTAAGTAAATAAGCATCTAAGCATTACTTCAATGATAGCAGGATGCCATTCGCGAGAATGGCATCCCCTTATCTTTAACAAGGAGGAGAATTATGTTCCGTCTTAATGGTACATTGAGACTTTTCATTTGGCTGATGTCAGTTTTGTTATGCATTCTCCTACCGTTCGATCGGTCAGTATATGCACATGCTTACAGTGCCAGTTATACGACGCTAAATTTAACAAAATCTAACATTGAAATGACCTATTCGCTTGACGAATTATCCGTTATTGAATTAGTCGGCGGAGATGTAAACAATAATTCTATGCTCGAACAGGATGAATTCGATGCAGTGAAAGATAAGCTTAAATCGCTGCTGCAAACAAAAATTTCTTTGAAAATTAACGGTGAGTCGCAGGACTGGAAACAAGTGGACAGTTTTATTCTCGATCGACAGGGGGATGCAACGAAGGTTGTATTGAAGCTCACTTTCCCGCCAGTCACCGCATCGCAGCCGATTTCTTTGGTGGACAATCTATACTTAAATGACGCAATGACCAACTACGTTGATTTGCTTACTATTAATTACGGCAAGCAAAAAAGTACGTCGGCTCTATCCGGGAAAAACCGGGTATGGGCGATGCAAATGACTGAAAATGATTATGCCGGTTTGCAACAGGATGCTCAGCTTCAGCAAAATATCCCCAATAATCAAACAGAAGAACCTCAGAGTGATGGTTCAAGCCAACCGACATCAAGTACAGGCTGGTTCTCTTTCTTTACACTCGGAATGAATCACATTTTAACCGGCTATGACCATCTGTTGTTCTTGTTTTCATTGTTAATCGCAAGGCAAAAATTTAAGCAATATGCGACCATGATCACAGCATTTACGATCGCTCACAGCATTACTTTAACATTGACGGTGCTGGGGATAATTAATGTATCTTCGAGAATTGTTGAGCCTGCGATTGCGCTAAGCATTTGTTTTGTCGCAGTAGAAAATATCGTTCGTAACCGTGTCAGCCACCGCTCGGTACTTACATTTTTATTCGGCTTAATACACGGAATGGGCTTTGCAGATATTTTGAAAGAGATGGATATCCCGAAAAGCGAACTGGCTGCTGATTTGATCAGCTTTAATATTGGGATTGAAACCGTCCAGGTGACGTTAGTCGCAATGCTGCTGCCGCTGCTCATACTATTACACCGTTGGAAATATTCAAGGCGGGCAGTAATTGCAGGTTCCAGCGTAGCGCTTGTGCTGGGCGGAATCTGGCTAACGCAGAGGGTATTCTTCAATTAAACAAAATCAAGAGGGGATATTCATGCAAAATACGGCAGTATCAAAAAAGTCAAACAGGTGGAATAGCAATTTACTCGCTGTCTTTTCTTTGGTGGCTATAGTGATCTTATATTTTTTCTCTACCAAAGCACCCGAGACGATTTTGAATGACCCCAAGCTGCAAATATTTAAAATGATGTTTGTCAGCATCATTATTGAAGCAATGCCCTTTATACTGGTTGGAGTTTTAATTTCAGCGTTGTTGGAAGTTTTCGTTTCAGCGCAGACCATCAGAAGAATGATTCCGAAAAATCCCATTTTGGGTATTGTTGCCGCGAGCGTGATTGGCATTATTTTTCCTATATGTGAATGTGGGATGATTCCGGCTATTCGCAGACTGATTCAAAAAGGAATGCCCCTGCATGTTGCCACGACATTTATTTTGGTCGGGCCGATCATAAATCCGATTGTATTCTGGTCTACGTATACGGCTTTTCGCAACAAACCCGATATTGTTTTTTCGCGTATGGGATTGGCTTTTCTTGTGGCGCTCGTTATTGGGCTTATCGTCTATTACTTCGTAAAAACGGATCAACTAAAGATAGGTCCGCCCATTCAGCAGCATACGACTAAGCACCACGAGCACCATGAGCATAGTAGCAAGAACAAACTGCTGGAAGTAATGGAACATGCAATTAGCGAATTTTTTGAGATGGGTAAATATTTGATCTTTGGTGCATTACTAGTTGGATTGCTTCAAACGTTCGTATCCAAGAGCACTTTGGTGGAACTTGGACACACTCAAGGAAGCGCAAACTTGCTGATGATGGGCCTCGGATTTCTACTTTCGCTTTGTTCAACCTCGGATGCATTTGTCGCGCAATCGTTTGTCACGACATTTTCGAAAAGCTCGCTTGTCGCATTTATGGTTTTCGGTCCCATGCTTAACTTGAAAGGGATTTTGATGATGTCGGCAGTTTTTAAAACCAGATATGTAGTATTATACAGTTCACTAGTTATCGTTTGCGTCTATACAAGTACTTTGATTCTCGAAAGGTTCATATTGAAATGAGCAGGGAGAACAATTTAATGAAAAACTCGTATGTTGTGCATCATTTTTTGAGATTGACGATTTTACTGGGTTTCTCAGTACTCTTAGCATATTTAGCGTTGTCGGGGGAAATTCTTCTTTTTATTGCACCGCAGCTTGTGAAATATGTAGATATTGCTGCAGGAGGATTATTTATCTTTGCAGTTTTCCAACTCTACATCTCAATTCGTTCGTTCAAACAGCCGGCAGCTTTTTGTGCTTACGGCGGGCACGATCACAGTCATGAACCTTCACGGTCTTTATGGAAAAACACGATCATTTATGGATTGTTTATATTACCGCTGTTATTTGGAATATTCCTTCCTAACCAGTCCTTTGCTAGTTCGCTAGCCAAAAATAAAGGGGTGAATTTGGGAGGAACGTCTGCCTATAACAATGGTGTTCCTGCCGATTTGGCTCAGTTGGCAGGAAATGAAGACCCAGCGGCGAAAGAAATGTTTAAAACAGACAAATACAACCGAGACTATGCAAAGTTAGGGATGTTATTATATAAGCAAGATCTGATAGAAATGAAAGATGAATGGTTTATCGAAAAGTTGCAGGCTCTCAATACATTCGCCTCTAATTTTGAAGGCAAGCAAATTAAGGTTAAAGGATTCATTTATAGAGAAAATGACTTGGCCGGAAATCAATTTATTATCGGCAGAATGGCGATGACCCATTGTATAGCAGATATATCTCCTTATGGAATGATTGCCGAGGCTCAAAATGCAAGCAGTTATGCGAACGACTCATGGGTAACTATTACGGGTACCATTGCAACAACAACCTATCTTAACCAGACAGTAATTAAAATCGTTGTTCAAAATGTAGAACCTGCTGCCGCTCCAACCATTCCTTACGTTTATCCGGATTGGGACTTTGCTAAAAAACTGTAATGAGACTGCAATATTTAAACGAGCAAAGATGGAGTGATGGTTGTTATGCTGCTTAACATAGGAAGTTTCATACTAATTGTTCTGATCACAGGCTATCATATTTTTTATATGGTTCAAAGAAAAGCCATGTTGACTAGAACTGCCGGACTGACCGCAAGTTCTGCTTTTGCCTTGTTATCAAGTTTTGCATTTGGTGTTGTCGCGGCACAGACGTTGGATTTTAAATTGAGCTTAATTGTGACGATTACAATATTGTTTGCTATCATCACCGGTTTTCCCGGCGGTATACCATTCGGCGTTCAATCAGCCATAAATGGAGTATTGGCCGGTTCGATGGGGGCGATGCTTGGAGCTATCATAGGCAGTCTGTTTTTCAGATCGAATCTGGTTGTCATGGTTGCAGATATTGTGTTCGTTTCGGCTGTATTTTTCGTTCAGAAAACTATGGATTGGCGTCTAAATAAAAACGTTAAAAAAAAGAAATCCAAGAAGCCTTCGCTTCGGAAGCCTGTATACACCAGTACAATTGTACTAATTGTATGCATGACGGTTTCTACAGGGTATTTTTTACTGCAAAAAGATCAAATCCGCATCGGAACCATTGGCCAGCCGCAATCGCAAAAAGCGACGGTCGATGAAGAAAACGATATGCAAATCGCGACAATCGACGTCTCCGCTTCCGGGATTACCCCTAAAAATACGGAATTTAAAGCCGGTTCCATGATTAAAGCCATATTTGATGTGAAAGCGAACGCAGGAACCGATCTAAAGCTTGTTTCAAAGGATTTGAATTTTAGCGCTGATTTAAAACCAGGGAAAAACATGTTTTTATTGAATAATCCGCAGCCGGGAACCTACGAAATTATGATACAATCAAAACCGTATAAGGGCACATTTATAGTCGAAGCGGCAAAATAATTGAATTGACCGCTGTTAGCGCGCTTAAGACTTCTTACCCTTAGGAGAGACGACTCTTACGAGAGCGGCTCTCTTTTTATTGATATACAGTGGTTGACGATTTTGCTTGGGAGCAAGCCAAAACGATGGATCGAGTGAACAAAATTTCATGTTAAGGCATTGTGTTTTTGACAAAATCTTCGTATAATTAAATATGAAATTATGCTAATCAATACTGAACATAATTTCAATTGAGAGCGTAAGGGCGGAAACGTATGAGCGGAGACAAGCTGGAGAAAATCATTGATGCAGCCAGAATGTACTATCAATTGGACTATAGTCAGCAGGATATTGCCAAAAAGCTGGGGGTATCCCGCCCAACGGTATCGCGTTTTTTGCAGCAGGCCAAAGCGGAAGGCATCGTTCAAATAAAAATTATGGACCCTACTGAAAATAACGGCAATCTGGCTTCCCAACTGGAAGAGAAGTTCCAGCTGCAAAAGGCGATTGTCGTCTCGGTTCCCCAGTACGAAGATCCCGTCGTCAAAAAATATTTGGGCGAAGCGGCCGCGGCATATTTGTATGAAATCGTCAAAGACGGCGATACGATCGCGGTTACGTGGGGCACGACTTTATATGAGGTAGCCGTTCAATTGCAGAACAAGCATGTGAGGGACGTATCGGTCGTCCAGCTTAACGGCGGTGTCAGCTACTCGGAGACGAACACGTACGCCTCGGAAATCGTTCATCTTTTTGGCGGGGCGTTCAATACGAATCCGCATTTTTTGCCGCTGCCCGCGATCGTCGATCACGCTGTCGTCAAGCAGGCGATTGAAGCCGACCGGCATATACGCAAAATATTGGATATGGGCAAGAAAGCCAATTTGGCGGTATTTACGGTTGGCGTGCCGACCGAGGATTCCGTTTTGATCAGAGCGAACTATTTTTCCCCGTCCGATTTGGAGATCATTCACGCCAAGGGCGCCGGAGATATTTGCTCCCGGTTCATCGATCTGGAAGGCAATATTTGCAGCGAAGAGCTCGACCGGCGGACGATCGGGATCGATTTGGCGGAGCTGAGAAACAAGGAAAAGTCGATTTTGGTAGCCGGCGGCGTCAAAAAAGTGGATGCCATCCACGGCGCTATCTGCGGGAAGTATACGAATACGTTAATTACGGATCAATTCACGGCAAAATATTTGCTTGAATACCAGTCTTGATCATACAATTCATAGAGCAGTTGAAAAATAGGAGGAGAACAAAATTGGAAGTAAAGGAATGGATCGAACAAACTGTGCAAAAAGTGTTGGCTGAAGCCGGGAGCCAGCCTGTGAATGCGGGAACGGCCGGTTCGCAAGGAAACGAAACAGGGCCGGAGATTGCTGCGCTTATCGATCATACGTTGTTGAAGCCCGATGCCTCCAGGGACGAAATTGTAAAACTGTGCGGCGAAGCCAAGCAGTACGGGTTCGCGACGGTTTGCGTGAATCCGCATTGGGTGCCTTTGGCTGCAGCGGAGCTGGCGGGTTCGAAAGTCGGCATTACGACGGTCATCGGGTTTCCTCTGGGCGCGACTACGACTTTTGCCAAAATGGCCGAAGCGCGGGACGCTATCGCCAACGGCGCTACCGAAATAGATATGGTCATGAATATCGGCGCACTCAAATCCGGCGATCTGGACGCCGTGAAAGCGGATATTGAAGGTGTCGTGCTTGCGGGCCGCGGGCAGGCTGTAGTCAAGGTCATTTTGGAAACGGGCCTGCTGAATGACGAGGAAAAAGTGAAAGCAAGCCTGCTCAGCAAACTGGCCGGGGCCGATTTTGTCAAAACGTCGACCGGCTTCGGACATGGTGGCGCTACGGCGGCAGACATCGCTTTGATGAGAAAGACCGTAGGCCCGGAAATGGGCGTGAAAGCGTCCGGCGGGGTCAGAGATATCGATACGGCCCGGAAAATTATCGCTGCCGGTGCCACCCGCATCGGAGCCAGCTCCAGCATTGCCATCGTTACCGGAGGCAAAGGCGAAGGATATTAAAAAGAAACAGGCCGATTGCTGCAATCGAGCCTGTTTTTTATTTAAGCAGCGCCGCCGGAAGCGGGCGTCAGCCGATCGTAATTTTGCCTTCCGGGTAGCGGTACAGCTCTTTTTTCGTTTTGGGGGTCAAGGTGTAGGCCAGCGTGACAGGTCCGAGACGGCCGATAAACATCAGCGCCATGATCAGTATTTTGCCGAAAGTGGTGAGTTTGGGCGTTAAGCCCAGCGACATGCCTGCCGTGCCGTAGGCGGACGTCACCTCGAACAAAATGCCGAGGAAAGGAAAGCTTTCGGTCGTTGACAGCACCATGGAAGCGACGACGATCACGATAAACGAAAGCAGGGCGAACGTAATGGCTTTATAGATGCGGTCTTTGGCCATGCGGTGCCGGAACAGGACGATATCCTCTTTGCCGCGGATCATAGCGATCAGTGCGCCTATAAGAATGGCGAAAGTGGTTACTTTAATGCCTCCGCCTGAAGATCCGGGAGCTGCGCCGATGAACATCATAATGATGACAAAAAATTGCGTCGCCTGCCTGAACATGCTAATGTCGACGGTACTCATCCCGGCGGAGCGGGCGGTCACCGACTGGAACAGCGCGCCGAATATTTTGCCTGTTGCCGATAACGGATTCAGCGTCAGCGGGTTCGTATATTCGAATACGAAAATGACAACCGTTCCGATGGCGATCAATCCGCCCGAGACGGACAGCACGACTTTGCTGTGCAGGGTGAGTTTCTTTGTGCTGCGGTAGCTCAAAAGATCGCCGATAACGATAAATCCGACCCCGCCGAGCACAATCAGGACGATTGACACGATATTTATATAAGGATCGTCTACATAATACATCAAACTGCCGGGTCTGTCCGGCATGCCGCTGAACAAGTCGAACCCCGCATTGTTGAAAATGGAAATGCTGTGAAAAACGCCGTAATATACGGCCTGGCCCGGCGGCATTTCAAAGAGCCAGCGGATCGACAGCAGGACGGCACCCGACAATTCGATGACCAGAGCGTATACAATCACTTTGCGTATGAGCCGGACGATTCCTTCCGTGGAACCGTGGTTCATCGCTTCCTGCAAAATGAGGCGCTCCTGAAAGGAAATCCGCCTGCGGAAGACGAGGGCGATCAAAGTGGCTACCGTCATAAATCCGATCCCGCCGATTTGCACAAGAACGATGATCACCGCTTGACCGAAAATGGAGTAGTGTTCCCCGATATTGACAAGGGAAAGTCCTGTCACGCAAGTGGCCGATGTCGCCAAAAACAATGCGTCGATATAAGCGGTGCTTGTCCCGTCCGCGGAGGCGATGGGCAAAGACAAAAGCAGGGAGCCGATACAAATAATAGTTAAAAAACCGATGGCTAATACTTGCGGCGGATTCAGCCGGATTCGAAACATGAAGTCTACCTCGCTTGAATGAATTGCGTATTTTAAACATCCAACATGCGATCTATTCTAGTATCCCGGGATTGGATTGTAAAGAAAAAAAGCGGTTTTCACAACATCTTCAAACGAGCGTCCTGCGAAAAAGTTCATAAAAGTTAAAAATGTGCACAAGGCAAATCTTCGAAAATAGCATAAACATGTCCCGAAATTCAGTTTCCTTGGCCGTACGCGCTCTGAAATAATCGGAATTGTACGTGAATATGAAGGAAATGGGGGTAACACATGCAAAAAAGAAAGAACAGATTCTTGTCTATGCTCGTCATCATTGCGCTGGTCGCGGGCTTGTTTCCGTTTGTACCGGCCGTGAACGTATCGGCTGCGGCTGCGGATCCTAATTTGAAGCTGTGGTACAAATTCGACGAGACGAGCGGGACGACGGCCGCGGATTCATCCGGCAACGGCAACGACGGCACGCTCAGCGCAGGCGCGGCATTTACAGGAACGGGCGCCGTGCAATTGAACGGCTCGACCGGCAGCGTGCAGATGCCTAACAATCTGCTCGCCGGAGTAACGGACGTAACGGTTGCGACGAACGTCTGGGTCGATTCCGCCAATGCCAGACCTTCGTGGATTTTCAGCTTCGGCAGTGCGGCGGATGCCGGTTCCGCAAGCGGCACGAAGTATTTGGGCCTCCTGCCCGCCGACAACGGCAGCGGCAACGGAAGCTTCCGCTTCGCCATTACGACGAACCGCTGGACAGCCGAGCAGGGCGCGGGCCGGAGCGGCAATCCTTTGGCCAAGGGCGTATGGAAAAACATCGCCGTCACGATGGCCAAAAACAGTTCGGACGCTTATTATACGGGGATTTTGTATGAGGACGGCGTCGAAATTGCCAGGAACGCGATGATGACGACTACGCCCAAAGATTTGGGCAATACGGCGTACAATTTTATCGGCAAGCCGGCTTACTCCGGAGACAAATGGTTCAAAGGACAAATCGGCGATTTTCGCCTCTATACCCGCGCTTTGAGTGCGACGGAAATCCGGGGCGTCATGATTGAAAATGTAAGCGACAGCCAGGGCGTGCAGATGGCCAAACAGGTTTTGGATTTGGGCGATCTGTCGGCCGTTAAGGCCAATATCGCGCTTCCGGTTGCGATCGATGGCGGGGTTGCCGTTTCTTGGAGCTCCGACCGGCCGGATATCATCGGGAACGACGGTACTGTGCACAGATCTCCGGACGGGGACACTACCGTGCATTTGACGGCCACGATCAGCAAGGGAAGCGCGAGCGACACCAAGACTTTTACGGCAACCGTCCTGCAATTGAAAACGATCGTTTCACTGGATTCCATTTCGTATGCGCTTCCATTCGTCAATGCGACGCACACTACGGTGCTTACGGCTTCCTACCCGGACGGCACGACGGAAGACGTTACTGCCAAAGCGGCGATCGTCTCTTCCGATCCGACAGTCGCGACAGTCGATGCAGCGGGGGTCGTCAAAGGAATCCAACCGGGGACGGCCACGATTACGCTGACGTATCTTGGAAGCGATTACCAGGTTAGCGTGAAAGTGGTACAGGAACCTAATTTGAAGCTTTGGTACAAAATGGATGAGACAAGCGGCACGACAGCTGCGGATTCGTCCGGCAACGGCAACAACGGCACGCTCAGTGCAGGCGCGTCTTGGACGGCCGGCAAAGGAACCTTGGGCGCCGTTTCTTTGAACGGGTCGTCGGGGTCCGTGCAAATGCCGAACAACCTGCTCGCTGGAGTTACCAATGTAACCGTCTCAACGAACGTATTCGTAGACCCGGCCAATGCCCGGCCTTCATGGATTTTCAGCTTTGCAAACGTTGCCGACGCCGGTTCTGCAAGCGGTACCAAGTATTTGGGACTTATTCCCGCGGATAACGGCAGCGGCAACGGAAGCTTCCGTTTCAGCATCACGACAGACCGCTGGTCCGCGGAACAAAGCGCATCGCGCAGCGGGGTGCCGCTGGGCACAGGCGTCTGGAAACATATTGCGCTCACAATGTCCAAAAATAGCTCGGACGCGTTTTACACGGGAATTTTGTACGAGGATGGAACGGAAATCGCCAGAAATACGACGATGACGACTACCTCCAAAGATTTGGGCAATACGCTTTATAACTTTATCGGCCGACCCGCTTATTCCGGAGACAAATGGTTTAAAGGAAAAGTTTCCGATTTCCGTCTGTACGACAGGGTGCTTAGTCCGGCGGAAATTAAAGGGATTGCCGCAGAACTGGCGTATCAGGACGTTCTGACGGATCAAGCCCAACTGACGCTGGGCGATACCGGCGCGGTCAAGGCGAAGCTTACGCTGCCTGAGTCGGGCGCGAACGGCACGGCGATTACGTGGAAATCGGACGACGAGTCGACGGTTAACAGCCAAAGCGGAGCCGTCGTTCGCCCGGTACATGGCGCCGGAGACCGCACGGTTACGTTGACGGCCACCTTGGAGAAAGCAGGCTTGAAAGAAACGAAAACGTTCTCAGTCAAAGTGCTGGAGCAGGCCAGCGATGCCGATTCGGTCGCATGGGACGCGGCTGCCCTGACGCTGGGCGGCGATATCGCTGCGCTCAAGCACGATCTAGCGCTGCCGACGGTCGGGGTGGAGGTTTCCGCAATCTCTTGGGCTGCGAGCGATAGCTCGGTCATCAATCCCGCCACAGGCAAGGTGCGCCGCCCGGCCAAAGGATCGCCGAGCGCGATCGTCACGCTGACGGCAACGCTGACCAAAGGCAGCGAGCATGCGCAGAAGACGTTTACCGTGACTGTGCCGGCGCAAGAAGCTTATGCGGGCTTCCTGCTTTCGTATTTTAAAGCGGCCGACGAGTCGCTGTATCAGGCGTACAGCCGCGACGGCCTGCATTGGACGGCTCTGAACAAGGGCAAAAGCGTGCTCAAAGCCGATGTCGGCAACAAGTCCGTCCGCGATCCGGACATTATTCGCGGCCAGGACGGCGTATACCATTTCCTGTCCACGGATTCATGGACGAGCAAGAATTTGCTGATCTACGATTCGACGGATCTTGTTCATTGGACGAACGGCCGGACGGTGCCTTTTGCGCCGGGCAACAGCACGGATGCATGGGCGCCGGAAGCGTATTACGACCCTGCCCACAACAACTACGTGGTGATCTGGTCGTCCAAAGTCCCGGGGAATCCGGTATCCGGCGAGCACAGAGTTTATTACAGAACGACGACTGATTTTGTCAATTTTTCAGCTCCCAAGTTGTTTGCCGATCCGGGCCACGATCAAATCGATTCGACGGTAATCGAAGATAACGGCATTTACTACACGTATTACAAGGATGAAAGAGCGAACGATCCCGCGGCGGCGCCAAGCGGCAAAGGGATCAAGATGGCCGTATCGACGACCGGGCTGACCGGAGCTTATGATACGGCAAGCTATCCGAACGCGGTTATTCCTCCGCAGGTGGAGGGTCCTTCCGTCATCAAATCGCCGACATCCGGCAAATGGTATATGTACGTGGACGGATTCAACAACGGAACATATACCGGATACAGCGCCACCGATTTGGCATCGGGGAACTGGACGCTTATGAATGACGCCGATTATCAGCTTCCGACAGGCGTGCGTCACGGCAATATAATGGAAATCACGGAAGAGGAGATTCAAAAGCTTCTCGCCGGTTATGCGACCTTGACGGACATTCCGGCCATCGATCTGACCATCGACGTCGGAGATCCCTTGAATTTGCCGGCGGCCGTGGACGCCACGTTCAGCGACGGAACGGTCAGCCGCGTCAATGTGACCTGGGACGCCGTCGATCCGAGCCTGTACCAGACGGCCGGAAGCTTTGAAGTAGCGGGCAAAGTGGCGGATTCGGCCCTCAAGGCGAAAGCCAGAGTGACGGTAGGCGCTCCTGTCATCAAGCGTCCGGCCGGAGCCAGCGTTGCCGCGAACGCGTCGGACTCGATGAGCCTTGTGTGGAATGCCGTTCCGGGAGCAACCGGCTATAACATCTACCGGTCGTCCCAGCTTTACGGGACGTATACACGCGTGAATGCGTCGCCGGTAGCGGCAAACGCTTTTACGGACACAGGCTTGAGCGCAAGCACCACGTATTATTATGCGGTGTCCGCGGTAAGCGCGGCAGGCGAGTCGGCCAAATCCGACAGCACCGTCGCCAGAACAGGGTCTGCTTCGATCGACAGCGGCACATTCTGGTATGACAACAACGGCAATAAAATCCAGGCCCATGGCGGCGGCATCATCAAAGTGGGCGACACGTATTACTGGTTCGGCGAAGACAAGTCTACGGACCAGGCGCATTTTTACAACATCAAAGTTTACGCGTCCAAAGATTTGAAAAGCTGGACGTTCAGGAACAACGTGCTTACGACGACGTCCAAAGACCGGAACGGCAATCCGGCTGCGGATCTCGCAAACAGCAACATCGAGCGGCCCAAAGTGATTTATAACGAGGCTGCTCGTAAATACGTGCTGTGGATGCACTATGAAAATGCGACGGATTACGGCTTGGCCCGGGTGGCCGTAGCTACCTCCGACACGGTCGACGGGGATTACACGTACATCGCCAGCTTCAGGCCGAATCCCGCCGATCCGGATCACACGGCGCCTTCGGTCGGCAACGATTCGCGGGATATGACCGTATTCAAGGACGATGACGGTTCGGCATACCTGATCTCATCGTCGAGCGTGAATGCCGATATGATTTTGTACCAGCTTACGGACGATTATTTAGGCATTAAAAAGCAGATAGGCAAAATATATACGGGCCCTTACCGGGAAGCCCCGGCCATCGTGAAAAAAGACGGCATCTATTACCTGATCACGTCAGGAGCAAGCGGCTGGTATCCGAATCAGGCGATGTATTCGACCACGACGAACATTCAGGATATCGCTTCCTGGACGCCGCTCGCGAACTTGGGCAATTCCTCCGCTTTTTATTCGCAATCGTCGTATATTGTGACGGTCGAAGGAAGCGAGAAAACGTCGTACTTGTTGTACTCGGACAGGTGGGTCCCTTCCAAATTAGGCGATTCCACGTATATTTGGCTGCCGCTGACCTTGAACGGCACCAGTGCGTCCATGGATTATTATGACAGCTTCCTGCTGGACGCGGCGGCGGGCACGATCACGATTCCGCCGTCGAATCCGCTCATTTCGCAAGGGAAGCCGGCAACGGCAAAATCGGCAGCCTCAGGCTATCCGGCGACGAATGCGAATGACGGCAGCTACGGCACAAGCTGGGTATCTTCCGGCAACTATAACTGGCCGCAATGGTGGCGGGTTGACCTTGGCGCCAATTACGACCTGAGCAATATTCAAATATCGTGGTTCATGGTGAAGGGCTCGGAAGCCTATTACAAGTACAAAATCGAAACGAGCACCGACGATGTCAACTACACGGTCGCGCTCGACAGAACGAACAATACGACCTACGGATTTACGTCCGACAAACTTACGGGCAAAGCCAGGTACGTCAGAGTCAATATGGTCGATGCCGTACTGTGGAACAACCCGAACAACAACTGGTATACGCCGCAATTGGCGGAAGTCAAAGTGTTCGGCACGCTGGACGCCAAGCCGTCAGGACTTGCGGCGGGAACAGTGACTTCGTCATCGGCACAGCTTGGCTGGGATGCGCTTCCCGAAGCGTCGGGCTACAACGTATACCGATCCGCGACTGCGGACGGAACGTACGTGTTGACGAACGCTTCGCCGGTGCAGGGGAACTCCTACACGGACGCCGCTCTGAAGCCTGCGACGACTTACTACTATAAAGTGGCCGCTATTGTCGATGGTGCGGAGACCGGCAAATCGGATGCCGTTTCCGTAACTACCGAAGCTATGGCCGGACCATCCGCACCGACTGGCCTCAGTGCATCGGCGTTCGGCACGAGCGCGATCCAGCTGTCGTGGAACGCTGTAGCAGGCTCGGATGCGTCGGTAACGTACAACGTGTACCGTTCGATGGCTGCAGACGGCGTCTATGTAAAAATCAATGCGTCGGCGCTGCCGGCGAACTCTTATCTCGACACCGGCCTGAGCGCAGGGACGACGTATTACTACAAGGTGACGGCTGTGGGCGTCGCCGGGGAATCTCCTTTGTCGGCCGCTGCCGGAGCAACGACTGAAGCTGTAGTCGTGCCGGGAGCGCCAGCAGCCCCGACAGGCCTGAGCGCGACAGCGTTTGGCACAAGTGCGATCCAGCTGTCGTGGAACGCTGCGGCAGGCTCGGATGCGACGGTGACGTACAACGTGTACCGTTCCGCGACAGCCGACGGTGTCTACGTGAAAGTCAACGCAGTTGCGCTGCCCGCGAATTCTTATCTCGACACGGGCCTGAGCGCAGGGACGGCGTACTTCTACAAGGTGACGGCTGTGAACAGCGCCGGGGAATCGGCATTGTCGGCCCTTGCCGGAGCAACGACCGATGCTATAGTCCTGCCGGGAGCGCCGCCGGCCCCGACAGGCCTGAGCGCGACAGCGTTTGGCACGAGCGCGATCCAATTGTCTTGGAACGCTGTGGCAGGCTCGGATGCGACGGTGACGTACAACGTGTACCGTTCCGCGACTGCTGACGGTATTTATTTCAAAGTCAACGCGGTTGCGTTGGCCGCGAACTCTTATCTTGACACGGGCTTGAGCGCAGGGACGGCGTATTATTACAAGGTGACGGCGGTCAATGCATATGGGGAGTCGCTTGTATCGGAGCGCGCTTTGGCTGTGACACAAAGCAGCGGCGACAATGGCGGCAGCGATAGCGGAAGCAGCAATGGAACCGGCAGCGCAAATAGTCAAGGCGGCGATCCAAAAGCGGATCAACCAGGCACCGTAACCGTATCACCTGATCAGCTGCATCCGGGAACAAACGGCAAAGTCAAAGTCGAAGTGCCCGCTCAAACTTTCGAAGTGAAGCTGCCAGCGAATACCGCGGACCTGCTGACCGGGAACAAGTTGGAGGTAAAAACGGATGGGCTGTCATTGTCCGTGCCGTCCGAACTGTTCAAGCAGCTGACAGGCATGGCTGCCGCTGAGGATAGCCGGAACAGCAGCATTTCGCTGAAATTCAAAACCTTGCCGGCGCAGGACATTCAACATGCGATAACCAAAGGCCAAACGGCCGGACAGCAGCAAATAAAGCTTGCCGGCGAAGTCCACGAGCTTAGCTTGGTCCTTACATTGGCAGACGGCAAAACAGTGAATTTGACGAAATTCAATCAGCCGATTACCGTCCGCTTCAAAGTGAGTGCGTCCGCAGATCCGAAATTGACCGGCATTTATTACATTGCGGATGACGGAAGCATGGAATATATCGGCGGAACGTACGATAACGGCGAGATGGTTGCGGAGATTCACCATTTCAGCAAATATGTGCTGCTGGAAGTGAACAAGACGTTTACCGATGTACCCGGTACGCATTGGGCCAGCAAGGTGATCAAAGAGCTGGCGGCAAAACAAATCGTAGGCGGCACCGGACCCGCCGTGTTCGAACCTGAACGCAGCGTGAACCGCGCCGAGTTTACCGCACTTTTGGTGCGGGCGATGAAGCTGACCGGAGCCGGAGCCGTATCATTCGCCGACGTGCCGGGCAATGCCTGGTACGGGCAGGACCTTGCGGCCGCGGTAAAAGCAGGCGTTGTCAACGGCAAGAGCAGCGAGCTTTTCGCACCGGACGCTTCGATTACCCGCGAGGAAATGGTCGCGATGATGCTGCGGGCTTACAACGCCGTTCACGGTGAGGCTGCCGCAGGCCAGGCCGGCGCTTCGTTTGCGGATGAATCGAACATTTCATCCTGGGCTGCACCGTATGTGCATACGGCTGCGGCGATGCATCTGATTCAAGGCCGCGAGTCGGGCCAATTCGACCCGCAGGGAATCGCCACCCGGGCGGAAGCGGCGCAAGTTATCTACAACCTGCTGAATCCGTGAGATAAACCTTTATCGAGGTCTTTCGAAGATGAGCGACCGCGGTTAGAGGTAGGTTTATTCGCCAATAAGAATGCTGTTCTACGCGCTTTAGCGCTGTAAGAACTTAAACATTCTTATGTGGTAAAAAAAGTTGGACCGCCCTTCAAGGGCGGTCCAACTTTTTTACGTTCCGTCTTCCGACGATATCCCGGCGGATTGCGTGTGCTGCCGGCGGAAATCGTTCGGCGTGATGCCGTTGTACTTTTTGAACTTTCTGTAAAAGTACGAATCGCTCGTAAATCCGGTCTTTTCCGCGATTTCCGCCACCGAGAGGGAACTGTGCATGAGCAGTTCTTTCGACTTGTTCATCCGCACGTCCTGGATGACATCCGTAAGCGCTACCAGCGTATGCTGTTTATACAGCCTGCTGATGTAAATAGGCGACATATCAAGCTCGTCGGCTATGGAGTTCAGGGACAGGTTCTGATTGGCGTAATCTCTCTCGATGATGTCGTTCATTTTTTTAATCAATTCCACATGCTTCGTGCTTCTTTTTTCATCCAGCTTTTTGTGCAGCTGCTCGAACAAGCGGTAAAACTGCGCGTTGATTTCCTCGATCGTTTCCACTTGATTCAGCGAAGCGATCGTCGTATCGAGATAGAGCGGAATTGACATTGCGTTGTTTTTATTGATCGTATTAAGCACGTTATTAACGGTCAGCGTTAAATGCGATATGGCCAACTGCACGACGGAGTAAGGAAATTCGGCGGTTTCGCGCACGATTTCCGCGTAAATGGCTTCAGCTTCGGCGGAATCCCCGGTCATCAGGCTGTCGACCAGCTGTTTTTCCTTTTGCACGGGGAATTTGTATTCTTTGGACCGGTAGCCCATAACTTCCTCCGAACGGATGATGCAGCCGCGGCCTCTGAACAGCCTGTGGTACGAAGCTTCCAGCAGTTGTTTGTAAAGAAGGATGCACTGGCCGGCATTATCCTGCAACGGGCCGATCGTGATGGAAACTGACAGCTTGAGATAGGCGGCAATGGACGTTTGCATTTTGTGCAGCATATCAGTGAAAGCGTCTTGATCCCAGACGAAGTCGGAGTTCTGCGCGGAGAGCAGCAGCAGAATGTGATCGTCTCCCATGTCGATCCCTTCGGCTTCAAAGTAAGCGGAAACTCCAATTTCCGAACATATGTTCATCACCGCATACCGCAGCAGCTTGAACTGATCCTGAAATTTATCGGTATTGTCGGCAAAATGATCGATCTTCACCATAATCAGCAAAGACGGGTGCCCGATGTTGACTTTTGACCCGAAATAACGCAATTTTTCCTGCAGCGCGACGGGATGGTACACTTCTCTGCCCATAATAATATTTCTCAGGAAATCTTGCCGCAATATTTGTAAATTGTCGCGTTTCTCGATTTCCAGCGTTTTCAATTTGCGGATGACTTTATCGATCGGATCGAACAGTCTGCGCGATGTGAAAATAGAAATCAACAGGCCGGCAAGCAGAATCGTTGCGCTGATGTAGATCGTTTTCGTCCTCATGCTCGTAATTTCTTGCGTGATGACCGAATACGGGGTCGTGCGAACGTACCGCCAGCCTAGCGAATCCGGCGCCGTGTAGGTAATGAGCGATTTGACGCCGTCAATGGTGTCGACAACATATCCCGGTGACGATGCGTCGGCTGTAATTTTCGCAATGTAGCTTTTATCCGCATAGCTGGTCAATATCGGGTTGTCGCCATCCGTGGACAGCAGCACGCCGTCTTTGTTAATGATGAACTCTTTGCTGGAGCGGTTGTTCGCCACGCTTTTCAAATATTTATTGAAAAAAGATTCCGAAATGTTAACGATAACGGCGGAATTGAGCGTTTTGTTAATGTTGATGGCGTCGTAGCACAAATAGGAATAAATGCCGACCTTCGGAGCTCCCGGCAGCCCGTTTACTCCCGGATTATACGCCCTGGGTATCGGCAGAAAAGGCGTGTAATCCTGAAAATGGTCCAAAATTTCCACCATGCTTTGATCGCCCAACTGCGATTTGGTTTGGGTTCCGCTCTGAAAATTGTTGGAGCTTACGTAGAAAAGTTCCGATTTGCCGTTATACACGTAGATCGAATCGATGAAAGGCATGGCCAGACGGTAATTGTTCAACTGTTCCATAGCGCTGGTTACATCGTAAATATCAGGCTTGTCATAAAAGAGCAGCTTGGAAACAACGAAATCCCGGTAAATTTGAAACGATAGGGAGGTAGCAGTTTCCGTCACTTTTAAAATTTCCTGACTGGTCTGCATCAGGCTGTTCGAGTCGGATTCATACACCTGCTTGAGCGCGATATTATCGAAATTAACATAAAGAATCGTTGAGGATACAAGCAAGGTAACGACGATGCACAAAATGATGCTGATTAAAATATTGCGGTACACGTTCTTGTTGTCTTGCGTACGCTCTCTCATGTAACCACCCCCCTTACTCGTAGAAAAGTATATCGTACCTATTTTGCTCTTGCAATGGAAATCGGATGGGCCGAAGGGCGGGAATGGCGCCAAAAAGCTGAAAAATCCATGAATGTTTAAAATGTGCATACCCGGAAAAGCCGCCAAATCTGCAAATAATTCATGTTTGGTCGCATATATTCAGTTTCGCTGACGGATTTGTTCCGTATATAATTCGAACATGACCCGCAGATATCGACGCAATTAAATTTTCTTAGTAGGGAGGCTTTTCAGCATGGTGCGAAAGAATGGGTTCTTGTACGAGCTAAACAAAAACAAAATTTTGTTTCTCATGATAGCGCCAACGTTATTGTTTTTCTTCATCAATTCATATGTGCCGATGGTGGGTATTTACTTCGCCTTTACCCGGTTCGATTTCAACGGGGGGCTGTTCGGAAGTCCGTTTGTCGGGCTGGATAATTTCAAATTTCTTTGGAATTCGGGAGCGCTGTGGACACTGACGAGAAATACGGTCGCTTACAATCTTGCTTTCATTGTGTTTGTGAACGTAGCCGCGATTTTCTGTTCCATTATGTTAAGCGAGATGAGAGGCAAGTGGTTTAAGAAAATAACGCAATCCGTCATGTTTTTGCCTTACTTCATTTCGTTCGTATTATTGAATGCGATCGCTTATAACATGTTCAACTACGATACGGGCTTTGTGAATACGACGCTCAAGGGGCTCGGCTCCAATCCGGTCGATATTTACAATACGCCTGTCGCATGGATCTTCTTGCTGGTCGCCTTTTACGTATGGAAAAACTTGGGTTACACGATGGTCATTTATCTCGCTTCTATTACGGGGATCAGCGACGAATACTATGAAGCCGCGAAAATCGACGGCGCGAACATCTTCCAGAGAATCTGGTACATTACGCTGCCGATGCTGAAGCCGACCTTCATTATTTTGCTTCTGTTCGCTTTGGGCAGCATTATGAAAGGCCAGTTCGACCTGTTCTATCAGCTCATCGGTAACAACGGGATTTTGTACAATACGACGGACATTCTGGATACTTACGTATTCCGCTCGCTTAAAGTGACGTTCGACATCGGCATGGCGACTTCGGCCGGATTGTTCCAATCCTTGTTCGGATTTGTTTTGATCATGACGGTAAACTACTTCATTAAAAAATCGAACGAAGAATACGCGCTTTTCTAGGAGGTGGCCGCATTGAAAATCAAGACTATTGATTCTACGTTGTTCAATATCATCGCATATTTGATTATTATCGGCCTTTCGATCATCTGTATCTTTCCGTTTCTTCTGCTGCTGTCGGGGTCGTTCACAGATAACGAATCGATTGTCCGTGACGGCTATCATTTGATCCCGAAGGTGTACTCGCTGGCAGCGTATGATGCCGTACTGACGTTTCCGCAAAAAATATTGAAGGCTTACGGGGTAACGATCTTCGTTACGGTCGTCGGAACAACGCTAGGACTGTTCATGATGACGATGGCCGGATACGTGCTGCAGAGAAAAGATTTCAAATACCGCAACCAGCTGTCCTTCTACATCTATTTTACAACGCTGTTTGGCGGAGGGCTTGTGCCTTGGTACATTATGATAACCAAATATTTGCAGCTGACCGATAGTTTCGCGGCGCTCATCTTCCCGGGGTTGATGACGCCATTTCTGATCATATTAATGAGAAGCTTCATTAAATCGGCGGTTCCCGACGAGCTTACGGAGTCATCGAAGATCGACGGAGCCAACGATTTTACGATCTATTACCGCGTGGTGCTGCCGCTGGCGATGCCAGGTATCGCGACAGTAGGCTTGTTCCTGGCATTGCAATATTGGAACGGCTGGTTCTCGACTTCCCTGTTCATCAACGACCCGAATAAATATGAGCTGCAGTATTTCCTGTACGACATCATTAATACCGCTTCAGCCGTTTCGCAGCTGGGCACAAGCACCGGGGTGTCGTTCGGGCAGGAAATTCCTACGGAATCCACCAAGCTCGCCATGGCGATGATTGTTACCGGTCCGATCCTCTTTTTGTATCCGTTCGTGCAAAGGTTTTTCGTCAAAGGATTAACGATTGGCGCTGTCAAAGGTTAGAACTGAACCGGATTCGATCCGTCAGCTAACATATATCATTCATAATAAAAAGGGAGGATTTGCATGAAAAGCAAAACAAAAAAAATGTACAGCGCATCGCTGGCGCTGGCACTTGCAGGCTCCGTCGTTGCCGGCTGCAGCAGCTCTACCGCACCCGCAGCCAGCCCGGCGGCAGGAGGTCAGGCATCGCCTGCGTCTTCCGCAGCCGCGGGGTCGACAGGACTGGATACTTCGAAGAAAGTCGAATTGCAGTTTTATATGTTAGGCCCTGCTCCTAAGGATCTTCCGGTTATCGAAGAAGAAATCAACAAAATGGCGCTCAAGGACTTGAACGCGACTGTCAAATTTAATTTCACGACGTGGACCGACTGGGATCAAAAATACAAGCTGCTCCTGTCATCCGGCCAGCCGATCGACCTGATTTTCACAGCCGAATGGACACAGTATCAAGCCTATGCGAAAAAAGGAGCGTTCCTGCCGCTGGACGACCTGCTTCCTAAAGCAGCTCCCAAATTGAACAGCTTCGTGCCGAAAGATATGTGGGATGCCGTTAAAATCGACGGAAAAATTTACACCGTTCCCGCCACATACAAAGAGTACGTGACAACAGGCTTTATATGGCGCGAAGATCTCCGTGCGAAATTTAATTTGCCGAAGCCGGACTCGCTGGCCAACTTTGAAGCTTACCTGGACGGCATCAAGAAAAACGTGCCGGACATTACGCCTCTGGCGGCAAACAGCGACGTGAGGCAGAACCTGTCCGATTTGTACAAAAACTTGACGATCGATCCGATCGGAGCGGTTCCTTACGGTCTTCAAATTCCTTATAAAAACCCTACGGAAGTCACTTCTTACTGGGGTTCGCCTGAACACTTGAAAGAGCTGCAAACTTACAAAAGATGGCAAGACAACGGTTACATGACGAAAAACGTCCTGAACGTGAAGGATTCGATGACAGACCTGATCACCAACGGCAAGGCCGCAGCCAACTTGGGCGACAATCCGAGCCGTTATAACGATCAGAAGATTAAAATCGCTGCCGCCCATCCGGATTGGCAAATCGAATACTACCCGGCTCCTCTGATCAAAGGACATGCAGAGCCGGTGCATCCGATCCACAACGGTTTTGCGATTCCGAAAAGCAGCAAAAATCCGGAGAGAGCGCTTGCTTTCTACGAAAAATTGGTTACTGATAAATCGTACAATCTGTTGACGCAGTATGGTATTGAAAACAAGAACTACAAGGTCGAAAACGGTTACTACACGATGATCGGCGATGCGAACAGCAACGGCTTCCCAAGAGAAGGCATGCAAAGCTGGGCTTGGAGAAATCCGGAGTACATGTTGTTTGACAAAGGCTACGACGGCGTTAAAAAGATTTTCCAAGAGTTGGACAAAATCCAGTCTCCTGACAAGTTTACCGGCTTTGCCGAAGACTACACCAGCTATCAGGCGGAGAAAGCCGCTTTGGAGCAAGTTGAGAAGCAATACCTGTATCCTTTGGAAGCGGGCCTTGTAGCGGATGTAGAAGGCGGACTCAAAACATTTATGGAAAAAGCGAAAGCGGCCGGCTTGGATAAAATCCAGGCGGAATACAAAAAACAATGGCTGGAATACGTGAAAAACCAAGGAATTAAATAGTTCGGAACGCTTAGGGGCGCGCAGCCGATTGTCATCCTGTATGACAGTTGCTTGCGCGCCTCTGTCATTTTTTTCTGCATAAGTCTACAAAAAACAAAGGAATTTGACACCGCTGAATGGAAATAGTACATCAGAACTAAGATGCAGGGGTAAGCAGTGATGAAAAGATTTCATTTTTTTGCGGTCATTCTCATATTCGTCGTTTTAATTTTTTGTATCGAAAATGTGCTTAAAGACTACCAGTCTTCTTTGATGCACGAATTGCAAATTTCCGAGCAGTCGCAGTTGAACACCCGGGCCAATGCGCTGAAGTCGGCTATAGACCGGAATGTGAACTTGATGGGGGCGCTGGAGGCTTACGTCAAATCGGGCTATTTGCAAAATAGGAACGATAGCGAGGTACAATATTTTTTATCTTCCCTTTACGGCGAGGTGAAAAGCTCGGCCCTAAATTTAATTATCGCCCCGGATGGAATTGCCAGGTATGTGTATCCTGTGAGCGGAAATGAAAGTTTTGTTAATTGGAATTTGCTGAAAGATCCGCGCGAGAACGTCCAGATGCAAATCAAGCGGGCTCTGCAAACGAAAAAAATGACGCTGGACGGACCGTTCAAGCTTGTACAGGGAAATAACGGTCTGATTGCGCGGGAAGCGATCTTTCGGGACGGAGTTTTTTGGGGACTGGTGTCCGTTGGCCTGGACGTGGACAACATGCTGCAGGAAGCTGGAATCGGCGGCGGGAAAAACGGAGATATGGAAATAGCTATTCGCAGCAACGGATTTCTTGCGTTTTATGGCGACGACCAAATTTTTCAGAAGCAGCCGATGGTTGCGACAATCGTGTTTTCCGACAATGTATGGGAGCTTGGAGCGCTGCCTCAGGCAAGCGGCACGCATCGCATCGCCGAACAAATTACGCTCATTCGCGCCGCTTATTTGAGCATTTTGCTGATGGGCTTGCTGTTCTATTTATACATTGCGAGGCAGCGCAGCAAGCTCAGCGGCATGGTAGAGGTGCGTACGCAGGAGCTGCGGCATGCCAATGAAAATTTGACGGCCGTGAACGAGGAATTGCTGGCCGGGGAGCAGGAGCTTCAGCAGTACACCAGCCTGCTTCAGGAATCCGAGCAGCAGCTGACGTATTTGGCTTATCATGACGTGCTGACGGGCCTCTCGAACAGAACGTATTTTCAGTCGATCCTGAAGGAAATGATCGAACGCGCCGAAAAGGATGATGCCTCGGTCAGCATCCTGTTTTTCGATCTCGACAACTTTAAAATCGTAAATGACTCCCACGGCCATCTTACGGGGGATGTGCTTCTGCAGCAATTGGTAAACCGCATTTTAAAAGAAGAGCTGCCCTATCGCTCATTCGCACGGTTCGGCGGTGACGAGTTCGCGATGCTGTTTTCCGAGCCGTATCAGGAGCAGGAGCTGCAGCGTCTTAGCGAGCATCTGCTGGAATTGCTCAAAGCGCCTTTTCACATATCCGACAAAATGTTCTTCGTCAATACGAGCATCGGCATCGCGCAATATCCGAGTGGCGGCACGACGAGCGAAGAGCTGCTGAAAAACGCCGACAGCGCCATGTATATGGCAAAAAAAGAGAGCGGAAGCACCTACCGGTTTTTCAACAGGCAGATGGAAACGAACTCACTGTTCAAGCTGGAGATGGGAAACCATCTGCGGGAGGCGATGGAACGGGGGGAGCTGGAAGTCGTCTACCAGCCGCAAGTGGACTGCCTGAAAGGGGAAATCAGCGGAGTGGAAGCGCTGCTCCGCTGGAACCATACGACCAAAGGCGGCATATCTCCGGCGCAATTTATTCCGCTGGCCGAAGAGACCGGCCTGATCGTGCCTATCGGCGAATGGGTGCTGCGGGAAGCTTGCGCGCAAATGAAAGCATGGCACCGGATATTCGAGCGGCCGCTATCGATTTCGGTCAACCTGTCGGTGCGTCAGCTGCATGACGACAAGCTGGTCGATAAAGTGCGCCGGATTTTACGGGAAACGGGCCTGGATGCGCAGTATTTGGAAATGGAAATTACCGAAAATGTGGCCATGCAGGACGAACAGCTTGACGTGCTGCGCGAGCTGCGCAATTTGGGCGTAGCTATCTCGGTCGACGATTTTGGGACGCAGTACTCGTCGCTCAGCTACTTGAAGCGGTTTCCGGTGACCAAAATCAAGCTGGATCAATCATTTGTCCGCGGCGTTCATTCGGACAACAAAGACCAGGCGATGATCAGGGCGATCATCTCCGTCGCCAGATCTTTCGAACTGGAAATTATCGCCGAAGGCGTAGAAACCGAAGAGCAAGCAAGTTTCCTTGTAGCCAGCGGCTGCAGCCAGATTCAAGGGTACTACTTTTTCCGCCCCATGAAGGCGGAGCAGGCCGTGCAAGTGCTGCAGGACAGCTTGCAGGCCAAGCTGTCCTTCCTCGAAGCGCCCGCCGCCAGGCCGGACGGGCCGCAAGAGTAAAAACCGTCCGTAAGTGCGGACGGTTTTTTTGGCCGGCGGCTGCACGCGCGCCGCAGCCGAGGGCGGAGCCGCAGCATGCGAGCAGCCGGCGCGACCGAGGGCGGAGCTGTAGCATGCGAGCAGCCGCCGCAGCTGAGGGCGGAGCTGCAGCATGCGAGCTGCCGCCGCGGCTGAAGGCGGAGCTGCAGCATGCGAGCAGCCGCCGCGGCTGAAGGCGGAGCTGCAGCATGCGAGCAGCCGCCGCGGCTGAAGGCGGAGCTGCAGCATGCGAGCAGCCGCCGCGGCTGAAGGCGGAGCTGCAGCATGCGAGCAGCCGCCGCGGCTGAAGGCGGAGCTGCAGCATGCGAGCAGCCGCCGCGGCTGAAGGCGGAGCTGCAGCATGCGAGCAGCCGCCGCGGCTGAAGGCGGAGCTGCAGCATGCGAGCAGCCGCCGCGGCTGAAGGCGCAGCTGCAGCATGCGAGCAGCCGCCGCGACCGAGGGCGGAGCTGCAGCATGCGAGCAGCCGCCGCGGCTGAAGGCGCAGCTGCTCTGCACGCTTGCTGGGCGGCAAACCCGCCCGGCCGCTTCGCAAGCGCCGCGGGACAGCACCGCGCGCAAAAACCTGCAAAAGTACATCTTTTTGCACCTAAAACCGCTTGCCGGGAAAAATTCCTGCAAATTTGCAGTTTTTTTCGCCCAAATTCAAGCTCAACCCCACCAAGAGCGGAAATTCCTGCACAAATGCAGGCTTTTCCTTCAAACGAACCGTTTCCGGCGCAAAAGCCTGCACTTTTGCAGTTTTGCGGGCACCCGGCCGCTTCGCAAGCGCGCCCGCGGGACGGCATCATGCGCAAAAACCTGCAAAAGTACATCTTTTTGCACCTAAAAGCGCTTGCCGAGAATAATTCCTGCAAATCTGCAGTTTTTTTCGCCCAAATTCAATCTCAACCCCACCAAGAGAGGAAATTCCTGCACAAATGCAGGCTTTTCCTCCAAACGAACCGTTTCCGGTGCAAAAGCCTGCACTTTTGCAGTTTTGCGGGCACCCGGCCGCCTCGCAAGCGTCTACGCTAGTGCCGTCTTGAAATCTTTTCTCCCCAACTATACGCGATAAAAATCACTAGCTGCTACCGAAGAGGCGAAGCCTGTACTCCTGCTATACCGGAATGTTGTACTTGTCATGGAACTGTCCGATTATTTGTCTTAGTTTGAGATCGAGTTTAAGCATTACTTCCGATATCATATCATGCGGTATTTTCTTGTAGTAGGCATGCGCAATGCCGCCGGTAATGCACGCTATCGTGTCGCTGTCCCCGCCGATGGATATAGCTTTTCTGATCGCATCTTCAAAGTCGACCGATTCCAAAAAAGCAATTATCGCTTGCGGGACAGAGCCCTGACAGCTTGGATCAAAAGAGTAGTGAGGCCGGATGTCGTCCAGCTTTTGTTCCAAATTGTATTTGAATCTACGTTGGATGAACGATTGAATTTCACTTTTCGATTTGTTGTTTTTCGCCAAAAATACGGCACAGGCCGCTGCTTGAGCGCCAATGATACCGTGTCTGTGATTGTGGGTTACAATGGCTGAGCGCCTGGACTCGATCAATGCTTCTTCCAGCGTGCTCGAAGCAAATCCAATCGGACTCACCCTCATTGCCGACCCGTTTCCATAGCCTCCGTACGGTTTGGAACGGTTGCTTGCAGACCACTCTTCAAACTTTTGACCATACCCGACATGAGGATACCATCTTGCGTACTGCCGCAGTTTATTTGCATACAGCTTTTTGCTTGCCCAATAATCTACAAGCTCAACTGGATGCTTTTTCCTGCTAAGGACAGCGTCGGCTATGGCTACTGTTAAAACAGTATCATCGGTAAATCTCGTAAACCTGTCATATAGTTTAAAGTCCGTAGTTTTGGTGTTATGCCATTCAAAAACAGATCCAATTACATCTCCGATGACCGCACCTAACATAACTCACCTCAACCAAAGTCCAACTCAATCCACCACGGCACATACTTGGAAATGGACAAGCCCGTCTTCATCTAAAACAGCCAAGCAACCTGAACTTGCATTACCGGATTAGGGCTGCCCCAAATGGGGGGGAATGCCGCCATGCAGCGCAGCAACGCAAGCGCGGGATTCGCACGCTTTTGGAGCCAGCCTCGCGCCCGCAGGGCCGGCCACCCAGCTTGCTGCGGAACCGCCGCTTGCCGAGATACCTCCACGCCCCTGGCCGCGTCGACCCTGCTTGCTAAGGTACCGCTAGGCCCCTGCCGCAGTGCCGTCCGGCTTGCCGCGCCCGGGCCGCCCCGCCGCACGCCGCACGCCGCATGCCGCGTAACCGCCCCGCGGGATGCGGCAAATAGCAATCGCCCTCTACCTGGCCCAAAAGACCACAATAGAGGGCGATTTTCGCCTGCGAAGCGCGAGGCAGGCTTTTGCCAGAGGTAAGCCTTTGCCATCCATGCTTTCGCAAATGGCTACAACTGAACGACCTGCTTCTGCTGCTCTTTAAAATATACCCAATGTTTAAAGCCGATTTCCTTCAGCTTGGCTTGCACGAGCTCCCACTCATCGCCGACGCGGCTCGGGATGTGGGCATCGGAGCCGAACGTTACTTCGACGCCGTAATGGAGCGCACGTTCGAGGATTTCGTCGGACGGGTACCAGCCGCCTACGTCTTTGGTTTTGCCTGACGTGTTGATCTCAATCGCAACGCCGCATTCGCCGATCACTTGCAGCGTTTCATTGACTTTAGGCGTCGCAATGTCGGAAAAAGCGGGATAGAATCCCTTCATCGCATCGATATGTCCGAGAATGTGGAACATTCCGGCGCGGGCGGATTCCTGAATGAGGCGGTAGTATTCCTCTTTGTGCTCGATTTTCTTCTGTTCGTTCAATCCTTTCCAGCGGTTGCGGTTGAAGATGCTCACCCCGCCGGACAAATGCACGGATCCGATAATGTAATCGAACGGATATTTCGCATATTCCTTCTTGTACGTTTCGGCATGTTCGGAAAAGAAGTCCGATTCCACGCCGAGCAGGACATCGATTCGTCCGGCATATTCCTGTTTCAGCTGCAGCACTTCCTCGATATAGCGGGGGAATTCGCTTTTGGCCATAGCGATTTGCGGCTGTGCATGATCTTCCGGACTGCCGAAATAGGGAGAATGGTCGGAAATTCCAATCACCGACAAACCTCCTGCGATAGCCGCTTCAATATAATCCCGAATTTCACCCTGCGCATGACCGCAGCGATCGTGGTGCGTATGTAGATCAAATTTCATGGGGCTCCCCCTCCTCATAAGCGTAATCCTTATTCCGAGCCGAGAAACTGCGTTTCCGGCATGCCTTTCAAATCCCGTAAAAACTGCTGCATGGCAGAGCTTAAATAACGACCTGATTTATATACTACACCTACGGGGTGCGTAATATCCAGTTCATTGACCTTGAGCATTTTCAATGTGCCGTGGCGAAGCTCGTCGGTGACCGAAAGCTTGGAGATGATCGCGACGCCGAGGTTCAATTCGACCATTCGTTTCACTTCCTCGCTGCTGGACAGCTCCATTACAATATGGGGAGAAACGTCGTACGATTTGAAAACCTGATCGACAAACCGGCGTCCGGCCGTTTCCGGCGAAAGCATGATAAACGGAATGTTGCGCAGCTTTTCGATCGATAAATGAGAGAAACGGCTGAGCGGGTGCTGGGAAGAAACGATCAGTTCGAACGTGTCATAGTAAAGCACGGACGTCTCCAAAGACTGATTTTTTTCAAACAAATAAGTGATCCCGATATCAATCTGACCATTTTCCACGCTGTTCATAATTTGCGAAGAAGTCGTGGAATGAATCGTCGTTTTGATGAGCGGAAACTGATCTTGGAAGTAAGACAGCACCCGGGGAAGAATTTGCATGGCGATCGAAGTCGTTGTGCCGATATGAATATGGCCTTGAGGGGTCTGGTTGAGGTCGGCCAAGCGCTGCTTCAGGTCGCCTGCGATCCGCAATATTTTTTCGGCGTGTTCAAGGAACAGTTTGCCGCTGTCGGTCAAGGTTACAGGCTGGTTGCGATCGATCAACACGGTGCCAAATTCATCTTCAAGGCTTTTGATCTGTGCGGATACGGCAGGTTGCGTCAAGTTAAGAATTTCTCCGGCTTTCCGAAAGCTCATCGTTTTGGAGATAGTGAGCAGCGTTTCCAACTGGTTCATATTCATGCGCACACCTCCTTCTTCATGTTAGGATACAAATAAAATTTATCGAAATTGTAAAGGGAATAAAAACCTTTTCTAACCTCATTATAAGTCATGAGCGATGTGTCGGCAATGCTTCTGTATGGGATAGGGGAATATTGGGAAATGGGACAATGCTAAGAGGGGGTAATTTTCATTGCAAAATACTCAAATTTGAATATAATAATTTATGTATAGAATGACGTACATGAGATAAACCTCTACCGAGGTCTTTTCGAAGATGAGCGACCGCGTTCAGAGGTAGGTTTATTCGCCAATAAGAATGCTGTTCTACGCGCTTTAGCGCTGTAAAGAACTTAATCATTCTTATGTGGTAAAGAAGGAGCTGTAAGCATGTCAGAACGCAAGTCGAATACTACCTGGGTCGTCGTGGGGCTGCTGCTGGGACTGTTGTTGGCTTCCCTCGACCAGACGATCGTTTCAACGGCCATGCCTACCATCGTTTCGAAGCTGGGCGGCTTCGAGCAATTCGTATGGGTATTTTCAGCCTATTTGATCGCCAACGTAGCAGCCATGCCGATCTTTGGCAAATTGTCCGATATGTACGGGCGCAAATTGTTTTTCCTCATCGGAATCGTCGTGTTTATGATCGGCTCCGCGCTTTGTGGAACTTCCGCTTCGATGACTCAATTGATCGTATATCGCGCCATTCAGGGAATCGGCGGCGGGGCGCTGATGCCGATCGCGTTTGCGATTATTTTCGATATTTTTCCGCCCGAGAAGCGCGGGAAAATGCAGGGGCTGTTCGGAGCCGTATTCGGCATCTCCAGCGTGCTGGGGCCTGTCATAGGCGCTTATTTTACGGACTATGTGACGTGGCAGTGGATCTTTTATATCAATTTGCCGCTTGGCGTTATTTCGCTGCTGCTCATTATTTTCTCGTACCACGAGTCGGTGGAACACAGCAAGCCGAAAATCGATTGGGGCGGCACTATTTTGCTGACCGCGGCCATACTTTCGCTGATGTTCGCTCTGGAACTCGGCGGCAAAGAATACGCTTGGGGCTCCTGGCAAATCGTAAGCCTTTTTGCAGGCTTTGCCGTTTTACTATTACTGTTTATCGCGGTGGAAAAAGCCGCTTCGGAGCCGATTGTGCCGCTCGATTTGTTTAAAAACCGGCTGTTCACCTCCAGTATGGGAGCCAGCTTTGCTTACGGGGCTATTCTGATCTCCGCAGGCACTTATATTCCGATTTTCATCCAAGGCGTCTTTGAAGGCTCGGCTACAAGCTCAGGCTCCGTATTGACGCCGATGATGCTGGGAGTTGTCGCCAGCAGCGCCTTGGGCGGCCGCTTTATCGGCAACTTTTCATACCGCAACGTCCTGCTGGTTTCCATCGCCGTAGTCATCGTCGCCACGTCGCTTTTGGGCGGGATTTCCATCGAATCCAAGCGCTGGACGCTGACGATTTATATGGTGCTGCTCGGACTTGGGCTGGGCGCCAATTTTCCGGTCATATCGATGTCCGCTCTGCACAAAATCGACTTCCGCCGCCGGGGCTCCGTCACATCGCTGGTCGGTTTTTTCCGCTCGGTCGGTTCGGCCATCGGGGTAGCGGTGTTCGGAAGCGTGCAGGTGAATTCGCTAACGGAAAAAATCAAGGCAGCCGTGCCGAATCCGGCCATGGCCGATCAATTCCACGATGCCAGAGCGCTGCTGCAGCCGCAGGTGAGATCGCAAATTCCTCCGGACGTTTTGCACAAATTGCTTGCCGCGCTTGCCGATTCTATCGCGACCGTGTTCCAAATTACGATCATTTTGGCTGTGCTCGGGCTTATTTTTATTTTGCTAATGGGCAGCGCCAAACTTGAAGTGGGCAAAGCTCCGGTTAAAGGCAGCGTGCCTTCCGGCCACTAGGAGGTGATTGCCATGTCGATAAAGCTTGTCATTCTCGGTTTGCTGATGGAGAAGGACCGCCACCCTTACGAAATCAGGCAGACGATGAAAGAAAGAGGCATGAACAATTATATGAAGCTGCAGGACGGATCGCTGTACTATGCCATCGACCAGCTCAAGAAGGACAGGCATGTCGAGGCTCTGAAAGTAGTGCGGGATACGAATCGTCCCGAAAAGACGATCTACCGGATCACCGAGTCGGGGAAAAGTTTTTTTCAAAAGCTGCTGCTGGAGCAGTTCCACGAGGAGATTCGTTTCGACCATCCGCTGTATATCGCTCTGCCTTTTTCCGTCTATGGCAATCAGGATAAAATCGCCGAAATTTTGGAGTACAAAATATTGGATCAAAAAGCGCTCATGCTGAAGATGAAAAGCTTGTATGAGGAGCACATTTCCATCGTTCCGCGCGTCGTACTGCATATGATGATTGGCGGCTACAGTCGGGCCCAGACCGAGCTGAAATGGCTGCAGCGGCTGCAGGCCGACGCGAAGGCAGGCCGCTTGCAGGAAATAGGAAGCCCGCTGAATATAGAGTGGGAAACGATCGATTGAACGGGCCCAAACTGGGCCGTCCTAACTTAAAGAAAGGACCTCATTCTCCACTTGGCAGTGGAATTTGAGGTCCTTTCGTGTTCCCGTACCCCCGCGCAGCTTCCAGTATGCGTTGCTGCACTGCATGACGGCGGTCGGCCGACCACTGTGCGAACGCGCTTGGATCAGCGCTGGCAGAGCCTGCGCAGCCATTCGCCAAGCGGGCTGGCAGATGGATGGCAACCCGCAAAAAGCAGCTTGCCGGTCCGCAAAACCTGCTCCGACAGATGGCGGCCATGCAAAAAGTAGCTCGCCGGTTCGCAAACCCCGCCCTGGCAGAAGGCAACCTGCAAAAAGCAGCATGCCCGTCTGCAACCCCTGCCTTGACAGATGGCAACCCTGCAAAAAGCAGCATGCCGGTCTGCCAAACCTTGCCCCGGCAGATGGCAACCCTGCAAAAAGTAGCATGCCGGTCTGCAACCCCTGCCCTGGCAGAAGGCAACCCGCAAAAAGCAGCATGCCGGTCTGCAAACCCCTGCCCTGGCAGAAGGCAACCCGCAAAAAGCAGCATGCCGGTCTGCAAACCCCTGCCCTGGCAGAAGGCAACCCGCAAAAAGCAGCATACCGGTCCATAAAACCTGCAAAAGTGCAGTTTTTTGCTCGTTGATTCGCTGGTAACGAGATATTCCTGCAAAAGTGCAGGTTTTTCAGCTCAAACATGAGCTTAGGCTCATTTTAATGGAAAATTCCTGCACAATCGCAGGCTTTTCCGCCAAACAAACTGCTTCCCGCAAAAAAGCCTGCACTTTTGCAGGTTTTCAGCTCGCCATGCCGCTTTAAGATGGCTGGCCCCCAATTAGGGCGCCCCACTGAGAGCTGCCCTAACAACAGAGCATCGTGTCTTTCCCGGACAGTCTGACTTCTGCAAGCAGCGTTGCTGTCAATGCGCCGGCTCCAGCCAGCGAGCCGTTCGGCCGTTCCCCGCACCGCGCAGGGAGCGGCCGAACGCTGTCTCGCCGGGCGCGCCCGGGCCTGCAATGACCGCGCGGGAAGCCCCGGTGCGCGATTCAATCGCGTGCTATCGCGGAGCTTCCGCCGGATGGTCCCGCAGCAAAATCTGCCTCCGCACTGCCGGCGATAACGCTCAGCGCGAAGGCGCGCAGATCTTCGCAGACGAGGTCCGGCGTGACGCCCGCCAGCGCCAGCTGCTCCTGCACGTTGCCGGCGTTGGCGACGCCGGTCAGCACGAGAGCCGTGCGGCATCCGGCCACCGCNCGAAGGCGCGCAGATCTTCGCAGACGAGGTCCGGCGTGACGCCCGCCAGCGCCAGCTGCTCCTGCACGTTGCCGGCGTTGGCGACGCCGGTCAGCACGAGAGCCGTGCGGCATCCGGCCACCGCTCCGCCACGGATGTCGGTCGCCGCATTGTCGCCGATGACCCACACGTCGCCTGCCGGCAGCCCCAACCGCGCGATGGCGTACGCCATAATGATCGGCGAAGGCTTGCCGATCACGGTCGGCTCCGCGCCGGACGCGGTGCGAATCGCCGCCGCCAGCGAGCCGGCGCCGGGCATCAACCCTCCGTCCGACGGCAGCAGGTGGTCGGGATTGGTCAATACGTACGCCGCGCCTCTGCTCAGGTGGCGTACCGCTTCCGTCAGCTTCGCGTAGCTGAAGCTGCGGTCAATGCCCTGGACGACGTAGTCCGGCGTCTCCGCGTCCAGGATGAAGCCGGCCGCCTCCAGGGCTGTGCGCAGCCCGGTTTCGCCGATCATATGGACGCGCCGCCCGGCCCGGCGCTCCGCCATATACTGCGCCGCCGCCTGCGAGGACGTGTAGACGGCTTCCGCCGGCACTTCGATGCCGAACTCCCGCAAATGGTCGGCCACCTGCTGCGGCGTGCGGGAGGAATTGTTCGTGACTAGCAAATAAGGCAGTCCTTTGCTTTGAAGCAGCCCGATAAAAGCTTGAGCATGAGGAATCGGCTCATGCCCCCGGTATAAAGTTCCGTCCAAATCGATCAAAAATCCGTTCATGCTGCAAATGCGCTCCCTTCCGTCAGCCGACGCTTGCCTGCGCCGGAAATGCATCGTCTTGCATGGAAGGCAGGGTGATTTCCACCGTCGTTCCTTCCCCAAGCTTGCTGCGTATTTTCATTGTACCTCCATGCGCCTCGATAATGCGATAGCAAACCATGAGCCCGAGCCCGGTCCCTTTTTCTTTCGTGCTGTAAAAAGGTTCCCCCAGCTTGGGCAGCCGTTCCGGAGCAATGCCGCAGCCGTGGTCGATAAAACGGATGCACAGCGTTTTGCGGTCATCCGCCGGAAACGCCTGTATGCGCATCGTGCCCCCAAGCGACATCGCTTCGAGCGCATTTTTTAAAATATTGATGAACACCTGCTTCAACTGATGCTCGTCGCACGAAACGAGCGGCAAGCCGGACGACAGGTCCGCTTCAATCTGAATATTATTGAGCAGCGCCTGCGGCTGCAGCAGTTCGATCGTGCTCAGCACGATGGAATCGAGGCCGCGGGCTTCGAATTGGATCGCTTGAGGCTTGGAAACAAAAAGAAATTCGTTGACGATAAATTCGATGCGCTGCAGCTCTTTTTGCATAATTTCAATGTAATATTTTTCCTTGGGGTTGTCCGTTTTCATCAGCTGCAAAAAGCCCTTCAATGCCGTGAGCGGGTTGCGGATTTCGTGCGCGACGCCTGCGGCCAGCTGTCCGACCGCCGAGAGCTTGTCGGATTTGAAAAGAAGCTCCTCGGTTTTCTTTTGCTCGGTAACGTCTTTAAATGTTATGACCGTCCCAAGCAGCTGCCCGTCCCCTTCGAGAATCGGACTGCACATATATTCGACAGGGAAACCCGACCCGTCCTTGCGCCAGAACTGCTCCTCCTTCACTACGCTGACCTCCTGATTCAAAAGCGAGCAGAGCAAAGAAGATTCCTCGTCCGAACCGGAGGTATTGTCGGAGGAGGGCCTGGGCCGCATTACGTTCTGGATTTTGCGCCCGAGCATTTCATCGACTCTCCAGCCTGTCATCGCTTCTGCGGCTTTATTCCAAAATATCGTTCGCCCGCCCGTATCGACACCGTAAATGCCTTCCGAGACGGAGTTCAGAATGAGCTGGTTTTGCCGGTGCAGCTTGTCGATTTCTTTTTTCTGTTCCTTGACTTCCGTCAAATCTTTAAGAATCGCGTAAACCCCTGTGATCTTGCCGTCCACCTTGGTAGGAACGAACGTGACGTTCGACTGGACCGGATATCCCTTTTGATGGATAAAAGCGGCTTCGAAATGCTGGGGCATTCCGGCGGAAGCTACTTGAAAGTGATGCAGCGCCTTGAGCAGATCCGGCGGGTTGATCATAGGAATGAAGGAGGTGCGGCGCGCACTGCCGGTATCATGGCCGATCAAGCTTTCGAGTCCGTGATTGACGGAGAGCACTTCGCCGTCCAGGCTAAAGGAAATGATCGAATCGGGGTGGTTGTCGTACAGGGACTTGTACCTCTGGGCTTGTTCTTTCATGATGCGGTCTTCCGACTTCAAATGCATGAGACAATAATACGCGAGACCGGCGATCAGGCATATGAAAAATATGTCAATGGCGATTCCCGCAAAGCGGAAATCCTGCAAATAGGGGATGCGATGCAGGAAAAACAAGTCTACAAGCAGAAGGAAAAAAGCGGCCAGATGATATACGAGAGCTATTCGGAATAAAGTCCAATGCTGATTCGGCCCATTCTGGTTAGCGGTCATAGACTCTCATCTCCTTGAGGGATTTTCTACCATAATTGTATCAGGATTCGACAGAAAATCATACATTTTGCCAACATTTTCTGAAGCTTGCACCTTGTCGGCCGCTCGCCCGGTGCGTTTTGAATTTCAGCCTTTTCGCAACTTTCAACGAACCTCTAGCGTCTAGTAAAATGAGGTGAAAATAACCATAAATGGGATAAGGAGGATTTTGAGATGCACAGTGAAATACATGCGGACATAGCGGTTATTGGCGGTGGCGTAGGCGGCTGTGCGGCGGCTCTGGCCGCTTGCAGCATGGGGAAGAGAGTATGTCTGACAGAGGAATACAATTGGATCGGCGGTCAGTTGACGAGCCAGGCCGTGCCGCCCGATGAGCATAAGTGGATCGAGCAGTTCGGGTGCACCCGAAGCTATCGCTTGTTCCGGGAACATGTGAGGAGCTATTATCGACAATATTTTCCGCTATCCGATTATGGCCGTTCGGCCGTGTATCTGAACCCCGGCAACGGAGGGGTGAGCCGGCTTTGCGCCGAGCCCCGCGTCATGCTGGCGGTGTTGCAGCTGATGTTAATTCCTTATATGAACAGCGGTTTGCTAACCATTCAAACCCGCTCTAAAATCGTCAAAGCCGAAACCGATTCCGATCAAATCCGAGCGGTCACTGTCAAAAACGATTGCGGCGACAAGTTGACGATCCACGCCTCGTATTTCCTCGATGCGACGGAATGCGGAGATGTGCTTCCGCTTGCCGGAGTGGAATATGTCACGGGAGCGGAGTCCAAAAGCCAGACGGGAGAACCTCACGCACTGGACGGAGAGGCCGATCCGCACGATATTCAAGCGTTTACCTATTGCTTTGCGATGGATTATTTCGAAGGCGAGAACCATACGATTGACAAGCCCAAGGACTATAACTTCTGGCGATCGTTCCGGGCCGACTTTTGGCCGAACCCTCAGCTTAACTGGGTATCGCCCGATCCTAAAACCTTGGAGCCGACGGAGGAAACGTTATTCCCGGGCACGGACAAATACCCGCTGTTCATCTACCGCCGAATAACGGATAAAAACAATTTTGTTCCGGGAACTTACCTGTCGGATATCACTTTGGTGAACTGGGCGCAGAACGATTACTTCCTGGGCAACATCTATGACGTTTCGAAGGAGAAGAAAAAGAAGCATCTTGAGGAAGCGAAGCAGCTCAGCTATTCGCTGCTGTACTGGCTGCAGACCGAAGCGCCGCGTCCGGACGGCAAAGCCGGTTATCCCGGATTGAGGCTGCGTCCCGATGTGGTCGGCACCGAAGACGGGATGGCGCAGGCTCCGTACATCCGCGAATCGCGGCGGATTAAAGCGGAGTTCACGGTGCTGGAGCAGCACGTGAGCACGGCGGTTCGCGGCGAGCTTGGCGCCGTGCCGTTCGACGACAGCGTCGGGATCGGCTGCTACCGGATCGATCTGCATCCGAGCATGAGCGGACGCAACTTCCTCGATATTTCGTCCGTCCCGTTCCAAATTCCGCTCGGCAGTCTCATTCCTAGAAGGGTGAACAATTTGCTAGCCGCATGCAAAAACATCGGCACGACGCATATTACGAACGGATGCTACAGGCTTCATCCCGTGGAGTGGAATATAGGCGAATCGGCCGGATATACGGCTGCCTACTGCCTGGATAACGGCTATACGCCCAGTCAAGTCCGCAGTGACAAAACGAAGCTGGAAGGGCTGCAGTCGCTGCTGACAGCCAGAGGGATCGAACTGGCCTGGCCCAAAATCGGACCGGTATAACCGTAGGATCGGGACCGTCCCGTCCCATACGCTGCGCTTGATAGCGAGTGAAACCGGGACGGGCGGAACGGATGCACGGCGCACCGAAATTGGCGAAAGAACGCACGAGCCTGGCCTCCGGCCAGGCTTCAGGCCGTTGAGCAAGCGGAAAGCGATGAACGGCTCCGGGAAAATGGTCGGCATGCGGTCGTAAGCAATTTGCACTATTTTGTGAACAAAAGCAGTATACTTGTCCTAAAAATTTAGGTATAATGTAGAAAAACGTCGAGGGATCATGTTCACGAAGGAGACCGGAGCAGATGAAGGCTGAGTATATTACCCCCTTTTTAGAATCGGCTAGAATCGTCATCGAGCAAGTTGCCAACATTCGTCCTACAACAGGGCAGCTCGGCGTCAAAGACGTCAAATTTGTGGAAAATTACATTTGGATTCAGATCGGTATGACCGGGCAAATGGAGGGCGACATCGTATTCGGGATTGCCGAAGAAGTCGCGCTCAAGATGGTTTCCGCCATGATGGGCGGGTTCGTCATTACCGAAATGGACGAAATGGGCAAGAGCGCCATATCGGAGCTGGGCAATATGATCAGCGGCAACGCCAGCACGATGCTGTTCAACCAGGGAGTTCGCGTCGACATTACCCCGCCGAAGCTCATTCAATCCGTAACCGCAGCAGGCTTTGTGCCCAAAAAAGCGTTAACGATTCCTCTTATCATGGAGAGCATCGGCGAGCTGGATATTCAAGTCCTCATTACATAAGGAACGGCAAGCAGTTTTGCAGGAACATATGATACAATGAAATGGAGTGCTGCATGCCGCGGTTCTCCATTTTTTTATTATTTTACAAATAAGGAGCAAGCGCCTTTGAACATTGCGAACAAAATCGTTCTTATTACCGGAGCGTCCAGCGGGATCGGCGAGGTCATGGCGCAGCAGTTTTCCGCCAAAGGAGCTATCCCGGTTCTGACGGCCCGAAGCAGGGACAAACTCGAACGGATTGCCGCCGGCCTGCCGGGGGAGAGCGCGGTCTACCCGCTCGATGTGACGGATACGCAGCAAGTGAACGAAACGGTCCGGGACATCATGGGCAAGTTCGGGCGGATTGATATATTGATCAACAACGCGGGATACGGCCTTTTCGAGACGTTTGCGGACGCGCCGTTGGAGCATTTCGAAGACATGATGAACGTGAATTATTTGGGCATCGTGCGCTGTACCAAGGCTGTTTTGCCTCATATGCTGCAGGCGCGCTCGGGCCATATTGTAAATATCGCATCGATGGCGGGCAAAGTCGGCACGGCCAAATCCACCGGCTATTCGGCGACGAAGCATGCGGTGATCGGCTTTTCCAACAGCCTTCGCCAGGAGCTGGCAGGCAGCGGCGTATCGCTGACGACGATCAATCCCGGCCCTATCGCTACGCCATTTTTTGACAGAGCCGATCCGACCGGCAATTATGTAAAAAATGTGTCCTGGTTCATGCTGAAGCCGGAAAAAGTCGTGCACGAGCTGATCCGCGCCATCGAGAAAAACATACCGGAAAAAAATTTGCCGTTCGTCGCGGGAGTCGGCGTCAAGCTGTTCAACCTGTTCCCCCGCGCGTTCGACAAAATTTCAGCCTCGCTGCTGAACAAAAAATAGACGTGCTCCAGATTTGCCCGCTGCCAAGCCCTTGAAGCGACCGGATGCGTCCCTATTTTGAACCCTCGCCGTTCGGGCCGGCTGCTTTCAGCGCCTGGTTCAGGCTGCGAATCTCCTCGAAAATGCCGCGCATCGCCGCCTTGCTTTCCGGGTGGGTTTGGTTCCAGTGCGAGGTCAGCGCCGGAAGCGATTTGTGGATGTGGCTGTACATCGCCCAAATTTTTATTTTGGCGATCATTTCCGGGGACGTATCGCCTGTCAGGAGCTCGGCCGCTTTTTCCATCAATGCGTCAAATTCCTTTTCCAATTGTGTATTCATACGTTTTAGCCTTTCGGTGGATGATAAATATAAAGATCGATTCAGTTTAAGTCTAGCGCAACCCCGCACTACTGTCAAAAATAGGAGGGCCATCATGTCCATATCGGAAACCGCGGTTCGCGACGGCCAACTGCTGGAGAGGCAGGAGCTTCGCTGTCATGCCAAACAAGTGAAGCTGTACTTGATTACGTACGGCAGCCAAGGGCTCAAAGTCAAGGGCTATTTGGCCGTGCCGGAAGGCGAGGAGCCCAGACCGGCTGTTATTTATTGCCGCGGCGGCATCAGACGGGTCGGCATGGTCCGCAAAAGAAGAATCGTTTCCATGGCGCAGCGGGGGTACGTCGTTTTCGCCCCTTTTTATAGAGGGAATGAAGGAGGGGAAGGGCGGGAGGATTTCGGCGGCGAAGACCGGTTTGACCTGTTTCATGCCATCCCCCTAGTGCAATCCTTGGCTGAAATAAAGCCGGGGCCCGTGCCTTTGATCGGTTTTTCCAGAGGCGCGTTGATGGCGCTGCGGGCGGCCAAAGAATGCGACGGCGTCGGACCGGTCGTCGTATGGGGAGGCGTGAGCGACTTGTTTCAAACGTATGAGGAGCGGGTGGATTTGCGCAGAATGCTGAAACGGGTGGTCGGGCATCCGGTCAAGAACCCGGAAGCATACCGGGAGCGCTCGCCCGTTCATTGGACGGAGCAGGTGCGGACGCCCGTTTTTATTTTGCACGGCACCGAAGACAAGCAGGTTAGCGTGGACCAGGCGAGAAAACTCGCGACAGCCCTTGAGCAGGCAGGCAAAACATATACGATGGAGCTTTACGACGGACTGGAGCACCGCTTTCCGCGGGACCGCGAGGAGCAGGCGCTGCATGCGGTATTTGCCTGGCTGAATAAGAAGCTGGCGGAGGCGGAGGCCGCGAAATGAGCCCTAAATCTTTGACAACAATGCAACAAAAGGAAGTATATTCCACTTTTTTTATGTTTAATATTGTTTACTATCTGTTTATGCCCTAATATAAATAGGAAGAGAGGATGTCGAGGGTCGGGTCATGCTGGGAGGCTTTTATGTCGAAGTATTTGAAGCTGATTTTCACTAGTGATTTTTATACTTTGGATAAGGGCATACAGGAGCAAGTCTATCAAGAATTTTATATGCTGGTCTATCCGATGATTTATTTTATTATGCGCGATCATTCAAGCGTTGAAGACATTATCCAGGAATCTTTTTTACGGGCTGTGCGCAAATCGCCGACCTTGAAAGAGCGGGATAAGTACGAGAGCTGGCTGAGGAAGCTGGCCCGCAACGTGACGCTTAACCATGTGAAAAGGCATAAGCGCAATCGCGAGGAGCTTGAGGCCGAACTCATCATTGCCGGCAAGGAAGCGGCTCCGGGAGCCGAACCGACCGTTCCGCTCGAGAAGGAAGTCGAGCTGAGATTTATGAGGGAAGCGATTATTACGTACATCAATCAACTGAGTCCTTCCTATAGGCAAATTATTGCGATGAAATGGATACATAACTTGTCGTACAAGGATATGGCTGAGGAGCTTGGCGTAACCGAAGGCGTTGTCCGCCAGCGGTTATTCAGGGCGAGGGAAGCTATCCGGCAAAAGCTGGCCGAAGACTGGGGCACTCCGAACGAGTAAAAGCCCGGGAGCCCGGCCGGCTTGAGCGCGCACTTTTTTTAAACCACATAAGAATGTTTAAAGTTCTTTACAGCGCTAAAGGGCGTAGAACAGCATTCTTATTGGCGAATAAACCTACCTCTGAACGCGGTCCTCACATCTTCGAAAAGACCTCGATAGAAGTTTATCTCATTTGTATCCGTTTGAAGGGTCGCTTATAATTGGTGAAAAGGTGAAGGAAATGAGGAATTGATGTGACTACAAGCTTTGATGGCCTGCAAATCGGGCAATCTTACGTACATAAATTGGCGGAGATGGGGATCAAACAGCCGACTTCGATCCAGGAGGAAGCGATCCCCGTGCTCTCGCAAGGAAAAGATGCGATCATCCAGTCGCAGACCGGCACAGGCAAAACGCTGGCTTATTTGCTGCCGGCGCTTCAGCGGATCGATGTCCGGGTCAAGCAGCTGCAGGTGCTCGTTGTCGTGCCGACCCGCGAGCTTGGCATGCAGATCGTCCAGTGGATCGAGAAGCTGACCGACGGGGAACCGATCCGCTCGCAGTCGTTGATCGGCGGAGCCGCGTTAGCCCGGCAAGTGGAGAAGCTGAAGCTTCATCCGCACATTGCGGTAGGTACGCCCGGGCGTATTCTTGAGCTTGTCAAAATGCGCAAGCTGAGCTTGCACCATGTGCAGCTGGCCATTGTCGACGAAGTGGACCAAGTATTCGAATTGGGCGCGATGAACGAAGTGGAAGCGATTTTGAAAGGGATGCTGCGGACGAACCAAACCGTATTCGTATCGGCGACGATACCGGACAGCATCATGGACGCCGCCGGCAAGTGGATGAAGGAACCGGCCGTTCTCAAAATAAATCCGGGGCAGCGCACGGCGGAAACGCTGGAGCATCTTTATTTCGTATGCGAGGAAAGGGACAAAATCGATACGCTCCACAGGCTGGTGCGGCTCATTAATCCGCCTTCAGCGATCGTTTTTGTCAACGCGACTGCCGATATCGCCGAAGTGGTGCAGAAGCTGCAGTATGTCGGGCTTTCGATCGAAGCTTTGTACGGCGAAGCAAGCAAACAGGAACGTGCGAAAACGATGCACGCTTTTCGCGACCGCAAGTTTCAGCTGCTGCTTGCTACGGACATCGCGGCGCGGGGCCTTGACATCGAAGGCGTCACGCACGTCTTCCATCTGGACCCGGCGACCAATGCGGAGTATTACCTGCACCGGGTCGGCCGGACAGGCCGGATGGGCCGCAAGGGAACGGCCATTTCGATCGTGACGCCGAAGGAGCAGTTCATCCTCGGCAAGTTTGAAAAGCAGCTCGGCATCGATATCGTGCCGAAGGCGATGTACGAGGGCCGGATCGTCGACCCGGCCCTGGACCGCAGCGAGGCTGCCATGCGCAGCCGCAGGCAGGCCGCGCGCCCGGCGGGCGGCGCAGCAACCGCGCGCGGCAAAGCCGCAGGCGCGCGGGAAGGCGCTGCGCCTGCGGGCGCGCCGCGCATTAGCGCCGCGCAGCCGGGCATCCGCGGCGAGCGACCCGCGGCCGCCGACGGCAAGGCCGCGGGCCCGGCCGCTCGCAAGGCGGAGCGCGAGCGGGACCGCAAGAGCAAAGGCGCGCCGCGCTGGCTCAAGGCGAAGCAGCAGGGCAAGGAGTAGCGCCCGCGTGTTGCTCTGGGAGTCTGTCGGACGAACTCCGTCCGCCAGACTCTCAGAGCCGGGGCCATGAAGCTGATGAAAAAGCTGCTTATTTTCGTCTGTACAGTCCTTGTCATATTCGCCGCCTTGGCGGGGACCGTGATCTGGTACGTAAAGCCGACCGAAGCGCTCGACCTGAACTACCGCGAGGTGCCGATCGGCGGCAAAATCGTCGACATGATCAAAAACCGCAAATTCGAGATGCTCATCACGGAAGCGGAACTCAATGATTTGGTCAAAAAACAGTTGGCCGCTCATCGGGAACTGCCTCATGATATTCGCATCGAAGGAGCCGCACTGCAGTTGCGGGGCAACGAGCTCCAGGCGGATGTCAACCTGCTGTGGCGAGGGCAAATCCCCGTCGGTGCCAAATTGTTTTTTAATGTGGAGTGGAACAGCCCGAACATCGAGATTGTACATACAAGTACGCAGATCAAAGAAGCGAGCCTGCCGAGCAGTCTGCTCCAACTGCCGCCGCTCCGGATCTCGCTGGAAGAGCATCTGCCGAAGCTCGTGGGTGTAAGGAACGTCAGCTTCGAGGAAAACGGGATACGCATCGGCTTCAAGCTCGGGCAATCGGCTTCGTAAAGATGATGCGGGTACCCAGGCTGCCCGAGCAAGTCGCGACACTCTGCGAAGGCTGGGGAAACGAGTGTGACTAATTTGGGGGGACAGCCATTTTTTCTGGACGCGCGACTCTCCCGGTGTAGGTCGTGGAACTGCGCAACTGGGCAAGAAGCAGCTTGTGAGGGGGAAAGCCTGCAATTGTCAGGCTGCCCGAGCAAGTCGCGACACTCTGCGAAGGCTGGGGGTACGAGTGTGACTAATTTGGGGGGGACAGCCGTTTTTTCTGGACGCGACTCTCCCGGTGTAGGTCCTGGAACTGCACAACTGGGTGGGAATCAGTTTGCTAGGGAGAAAACCTGCGAAAGTGCAGTTTTTTTCTCCGAAATTGGCTTATTTTGACGAAAAACCTGCGAAAGTGCAGGAATTTTTGCTGAAAGTGAATCTGAGTCCATTTGTTCGGTGAAAAGCCTGCACTTTTGCAGGAATTGTTCGTGGACAGCGATCAAGGGCGCAAATTCATGTATTTTTGCAGGTTTTTTCGTGCGGCCAGGCAGAATGTGGCTTTCGCCTCTGACACGGGTGTTTTTTGGGCGGCATGCATTTTTGCAGGCTTCTCCGGCCGGCCGGTGAGTGAGGCCGCTTCGCGAGAGCGGCAGCGCCTTTATAAAAAAAGATGGGCTCCCCGCAATAGTTCGGGGGCCCATCTTTTTTATTATCCCTGTTCAGTGACGGATACCCGTTCGGGTACGGTTCCGGTCCCGGCTTTCCATCTGTAAGAAAAAAGCACGATCAACAGCACGATCAGCATGCCGGCGGCTACGGATCCTACGGTTACGCTGACATGGAAGCGGTCCAGGCTCCAGCCTGCGGCCAGCGGTAGGACGGCGCCGCCCAATCCTCCGGAGGCGATAAGCAGGCTCGTCGTTTGCTCCGTACGCCCGGGGATCAGCTGATTGGCATAAACGATCGCCACGGCGAACATGCCGGACATGAACAGGCCGAGCAGCAGCACGATGGCGAAGCCGCTCCACAAGGAGGAGTTGAACACCCAGACCAGGATGATCAGGAAGCCGGCGGCGTACGATACGGCCAGAAAGCGAAAATACGTCATTTTCTCGGCGATGACTCCCGCAAACACGCGGCCGACGACCATGGCGAACCAATAGGCCGTTACGGTTAAAGAGGAGAATGAGCCTGGCAACTGCATCTGCTCCTTAAAAATGGATGACAAAAAATTGACGATCGTGTTCTCCATCCCGACGTAAACGAAAAATGTGAGCATGAACATAATGAGGACAACCAGCGAGCTTTTGCTCAACGCCGGAGGCCGCTTGACCCCTTGCTCGCTGTCCGCTTTATGGGCCAGCAGCTCGTCATGCTCTCCCAGCGAAATCCTGGACCAGACGAGAGCCATCGCCACCGCGCTGAGACCAAGCAGCAGGAACGAATATTTCCATACACCGCCGGCGATAAGCAGGCTGGACACAAGCGGCATGACCAGCGCTCCGACGCCGAAGGCGACTTCCAGCTGGCTGAAAGCGATCGCCTGCTGATCTTTGGCCGCCAGCAGCACGAATGTGCTGATGCTGGATTCTACAAGGCCGAAGGCCAAACCGGCGATAAAGGTGAAGCAGACGGCGATCGGCCATGGGAGCAGCAGTACGGTCGCGACCATCGCCGCGAAAAGCAGCGTAAAGGCGATCATGATCGTGCTTCTGCGGCTGATGCGGCGAGCCAGGTAAGGCGCGCCGAGCACGCCGAGCAAAAAGCCGGCAAATTCCATGAACACAAGCACACCGCCGTCTTGGTAGCTGCGTCCGTAATATGTCAAAAGTTCAGTCAGTACAGCGCCGAAAATAACGTGGGTGGAGCCCGTCAATAAATATGACGCGCACCCCATGGTCAGCAGTCTTTTCATAGCGCGGTACTTTCTTTGCCTGAAAAGCTTCGATTGTAAGCATGCACATGTTCAAGGACTTCGGCTACGGAGTGCACTTGATAAGCGGCCGCTTGCCGGACATCGGCGTGCGCCTTGATCATAGCGAAGCTGTGCGGAGTAATTCCGAACATCGACACGTCGTTGAAAGAGTCCCCGCAGCAGGCGATTTCATCCGGCCGAAGTCCGAGCCGGTCGAGCAGAACGAGCAGGGAACTGCCTTTGGAGACGCCCAGAGGCATCACATCCAGACAATCGTGGTCGGACAAAAATATTTCCAATTGCCCGCCAAGCTGTTCCTCCAGCCGTCTTTTCACCTCAAGCAGGACGTCCAGATGTGCAAAAAACGAAAACTTGCTCGCCGATATATCGCCCGTCAGCGCCGCTTCCGCATCTTCTCTAACAAGAAGAGGGCTGAACATTCTGGACTGGATATCGGCTTCAGCAGGAGTCATGACCGCGCTGTAGTTTCCTTCGACCGAACAAATCAGCTTGACCATATCAAAGTTTTTGGCGATTCGATACACCTCGCAAGCAAGCTCCGGCGCAAAAACCTTGGCGTGCAGCAGCGCGCCGCCGCGCAAATAAATAAAAGCCCCGTTTTGCGATACGGAATGCGCCTCGTATTCGATCTCGTTCATCACCTGCTGCATGTCCGCATGCGCTCTTCCCGATGCCAGGCACAATTCGATGCCTGCGGCCTTGGCCTGCTTCAGCGCGGCGCGCTCCCGCTCGCTTACTTTTTTGCTGTGATCGAGCAAAGTTCCGTCCAAATCGCTGACTATCATTTTAATCATGCTGATGTTCTCCTCCCGCTAATACGATTTCCACTTCAGAGGCAATCAATTTCTCTTTGATTTCCTGCCCCATTTCCTGATCGGTAACAAGAATGTCGATGCTTTCCAAGCCAACGACGCGATAAAACAGGCGTTTGCCGAATTTGGAATGATCCGCCAGAACGATTACCTGATCCGCATGCTGTATCATAGCTTTGACAAGATAGCTGTCCTCTTCGTTCGGGGCCGACAACCCTTCCTCGGTAATGCCGCATGTGCCGATAAACAGCTTGTCGACATGATAATCTTTGAGCATTTCTATCGCCTTGGCGCCGTATACACTGTGGTGCTTGTTATCGAGCACGCCGCCGAGCATATGAATCGTGATGCCGCCTTTGCGCGCAAGCGCAGCCGCCGTTTCAATCGAGCTGGTCACGGCGACGTTGTTTCTGGAAGCTATGGCCGAAGCCGCATGCAGGACGGTCGTCGAAGCATCCATCATAATGTAGTCGCCATCCTGAATAAGGGCGGCGGCCGCTTTGCCGATCGTCAGCTTGGAAGAGGGCTCGGCCTGCAAACGCTGCTCGTAATTTCCGACGTCCTTCGATAATGTCGGCAAAATCGCTCCGCCGCGCGTCCTGACGATGCGTCCCTGTTCCTCCAGCTTGACCATGTCCCGCCGCGCCGTATCCCGCGATACTTCGTACAGCTCGCAAATTTGATCGACTGTAATGCGCTTATTTAATTTTAAGTAATCAACAATCGCGATAAGTCTTTCTTCCTGGAACAAGTCAAAAACCACCTCTTTACTTAAGTTTATATAAGTAATTATAAGCACAATGCTTATTATACACTTTTTTTTCAAAGCTTCAATACGTAAAAAGCCTCCGAATGCCCGCCCGGTTATCCCCAAACGCGCCAAAAAACCGCGCAAGCTCTCCGAATCTCAGAGCTGCAGCGCGGTCCTGGCTTTACTTGCTTGTAGTTTTCTTTTTCGTTTGGACATAGCTGGGATATGTAATTTCGCCGGTATCCAGCTTTTTGATTTCGTCGTCCGTCCAGCCGGCGATTTTGTTGGTCCCGGTGACGCCGGTCAGCGTGATATGATACTTGCTTGCCAAATATTGGTGAAGCTTATCCATATCTTCCTGCTTGATTTCGCTCAGCTTCTGTTTGCCGTGAATTTGCCCGAGAATGACGCCGATGGATTCGGCCGCAAGGCTTGTATTCGGCTGAATTCTCGTGCTGCCGTAGGCGATGGCCGACGAGCCGACGTTTTTTCCCGCGGCGATGACATTGTCGTAATTTTTCAGCAAAAAGCTGCGGAGCGGCATGCCGTATTTGTCCGGTCTGCCCATTTCAATGCCCCATTTGTTGGCGCTGGTGCCCTGCAGATCGAGAGGATAGCCGCCGATGCTGACGTTGTCCGAGAACATTTTTCCTGACAGCAGGTCCGAAGGCTTGAGCACATAATCCATTTCGTAATGATTGTATTCGCGAATGTAAGGATACGTCGGCAAATCGCCCAGTTCCGCCGATCCCCAGCCCGGCAGCGTTTTGCGGAAATGCTCCAAAATGAGCGGCGTCTCCTTATTGCCGAGAGCAACGGCTTCCTGCACCGATTGGGCGTTGGAAGGGTCGACCGTGTAGACAAGCAGCGCGTTGATCAATACGTCCCCGTCTCTTTGATTGACCGCATTCAATCCGCGAAGAAAAACGCGATCATTGGTAGGATGATAAGCTTTCGTAACTCCACTCAAACCGATGGCAAAGCTTTCGTTGACGCTTCCGCCGCCGAACCGCTTGCTGCGTTCTTCCGGTTTCAGCTTGTTGAACTCCGCATTGAACGTCTTCCAGTCGACATGCTTGAACTTCATCATCATGCCGGCGCTCATGTATTCGATATTTTTTTGCCCGTAAAAGCTCTCCAGCCCCGGCAGCCGGTTCACATCCAGCTTGCTGAGCAGTGCGGCGTTATCGGTATTGTCCACCCAGTAGGAGGCCGATATGCTTTTCTTAACCTGCTGCCGGTCGGTATAGGTGAGCGAGGTTATATCATGCAAATGCGCGGGAGTATCCGCCGTTTGTATATCATTGATCTGAACGCCCGATTCGATGGTGATTTGGTCTACAAGCTTTTTCATATAATCCGTAAATTCGGGCAGCTTGCGGATTTTGCCGTTTCGAAAACCGTCAAACAATTCCTTCGCCCGCCCCTGAACGAGCGACTTGCCTTTGTCATCCCGGGTTTCGTCCAGAAACAGCATTTGCGCCTGCAGCACTTGTCCGCCGAATTCGGCTTTCGGATCGATAATTTTCACGCGCAAGCCTTCGTCGGCCGCGGCTCTTGCCAAATAAAGACCTTCGAGCTCGGTGCCGACTACGACGATATCAAACTTTTCGGAAGGTACTCGATCCGTCTGTCCGGCGTGAAGATTTTGCTGCGAGTTGTTCGCTTCTTTCGTTGCGGTTTGCTCGACACCCGGACCGGCCGTCCCGGCGGGACCGCGGGAAGAAGATTGAAACAAAGATCTGCTGAAAGTAAAAGCACTTGCCGTAATTAGCACTGCCACTGCAATGAAAATAATCAAACCTCGTTTGCTTTGAAAACGCATGCTTTTGCTCCTTTGGCGATTCTTTTTCTAACAGCTTGATTTTATCACGACGGGCGGCGCATTTGATAGTTTTGCCTGTTAATTTTGACCAGACCCCCCAAAAAAATAGCCGGGCAGCGAACATTTGTAGCATATCCAGGAACCCTTCGCGAAGGTTCATCTTATGCTTCATAACTACTTGGGAAAAGGGAGAGGTAACTTGATGAAAAAGCAGTTAATGAAAAAAGTGGTGGCAACGAGTCTTGCCTGCGTGATGGTTGTAGGAGGAGGCACTGCCGCATTTGCAAAAGATAACGATCACAACCGTGGCAATCGGGAAAACAACCAAGGCAACGGAAGAAATTACAATTACAGCCAAGGAAACTACAAAGGTTCCATCGATATTCGCATCAATTTCAACGATATGAAAACCGCGCAATGGGCAATGCGCTATATAGCAAGCCTCGCTTCCAAGCGCGTGTTTGAAGGCTATGAAGACGGCTCTTTTAAACCTGACAACACCGTGTCCCGCATCGAAGCGATTACGGCCGCCGTTCGTTTGATGGGACTGCGCGACCAAGCCGAATCCACCACTGAAATGCAAACAAAGCTTAACTTTAAAGATGCCGATAAAGTTCCTTCCTGGGCTGTCGGATACGTCGCTGTAGCGCTTGAAAACGACCTGTTCACAGAGAGCGACGACAGCGTGAAGCCGAATGAAGCGGCTGACCGTCTGTGGGCAACTACGCTTTTGGTTAAAGCGTTGAAATACGATGCCGAAGCCAAAGCCAAAATGAACACCGCTCTGCCGTTCAAAGACGCCAAGCAAATTCCTGCCGGATCGGTCGGCTATGTGGCCGTAGCTATTGAAAAAGGTTTGATTGACGGCTTTGAGGACAACACGTTCAGACCGAACCAATCCGTAACTCGCGCCCAATTGGCCGCTTTGCTGGACCGCACGGGCAGCCAATTGCCGGGACAAGATCAAAACGCGAATACAGGCACTGTCAGCACGGCAGTCACTAACAATGTATTGACATTGACTAAATCCGGCACGACAACCCAATACACGCTTCATCCTGACGTATTCGTACTGCGCAACGGGGTAAAAGTAGCCGCTTCCGCGCTGCAAGTAGGCGACGAAGTGAAAATCGACACGTACAATAATCAGGCTGTGTATATCGAAGTTACGAAACTTGCACAAACTTCCGTTACTACCGATAGCGGTACTGTAAGCGCGGCTGTGTCCAACAACGTTCTGACTCTTACCAAATCGGGAACTGCTTACCAGTTTACCCTGAATCCGAACGTTTATGTATACCGGAACGGAGCTCAAGTAAGCGCCTCTGCTTTACAAGTAGGCGATGAAGTGAACATCCGCACATCCGACAATCAAGTCGTTTACATTGAAGTGACCAAGCTGGCTCTAACCGATTTTGACGTGATTGGTACGCTTAACAGTACTACTCTGAATACCCAAGGCGTCATTTCTACCATCTCGATCACTCAAAACGTATATAATGGCTCCCAAACGGTCATTTATAACGTATCTCCAAGCGTAACTATTACAGGCAACCTTTCCCTGCTTACTGCCGGACATCCGGTAGAGCTCAAAGGAAAAGACCAACTGGTTACTTCCATCGACATTAAGTAATTATCGTTATACCATCATATATTTAGATTAAATATGAAAAAGGTTTGGAATCCACGCAACGGCTCCCTGCTGCAAGACGGCAAGGGGCTGTTGCTTTTTTACGCGCAATTTGCATATTCGTGCAGGCTGCGAAGCAAACTACGTCGAACCGGAAGGAGAGATGCTGCATGCAGGAAACGCTAATTCAAACTTTTAAAAGATACTATGCCGATTACCGAGCGGCCGCAGACGTGGATCAGAGCTTTGCAGACGCCTATCAAGCGGTTGCTTTTTACGTGATCGAGCAAACCGGCCGGCTTGCCCGGGAAGGCGAGCTTGAGGCGATCCGGAACATTGTCCGCGAGTTTACGGAGATCCGCCATTCCGTAGGCGGCAGCAACGATTCCGTCAAGGAGCGGTTTGAGCAGGAGCTTGTGGAGACAATGCTGAGCAGGACAAGCACATAAACCGGTAACAACCGGCAGCCTGAAATGAATGTTAAAAAGGGTGTTGCATTCTCGCTGCCAGCGTGCTATATTAATGTTCCGGCCAAAACGAGGGCAAACAAATGAAAAATAATGCTTGCAATCGCCCAGGCGGATATGATATATTAAAACTCCTGTTGTTGAAAAACAGCAGGTGAACGAAAGAAATTGTTCTTTGAAAACTGAACAACGAGTGAAGAAGCAAGGTTGAGCAATCAACCAAAACAAGAGATTGCAAAATCTCGTCAGCTTTGAAATTGA
>NZ_JBVYOL010000035.1:0-67479 GCF_056120505.1 Paenibacillus sp. sgz302164
CAATCGGGCGCGCCGCAGATAGGCAGCGCTGCGCAGCTCGCGCTGCCGGGGACGATGCTGGAGCACAAGCAGGCTCCAGCACTGCCGGGACCCAGCGCGCTCGCAGGAGCGCCGCTGGATATGGACTGGCTGCGCCCGGCAAGCGGCGCAGAGGAAGCGCCAGCGGCCGCCGCTCCTGCCGAGCAGGCGGCGCCGCAGGTCGACATGGAGCAGCTGCAGCAATGGATCATGCAGCAGCCGCAGTTGGACATCAAAAAAATCGCCGACAAAGTGTACCGCGAAATCGAAAAAAGAATCAAGTTCGAGCGGCAGCGCCGCGGACTTTAACGGATAAAACGGAAAGGGATGGACGCCGGTGGCACTGAAGAAAGCCATGATCATCGTGGACAAGGGAAACGGCAAAAAAGAGAACGTGCAAGTACTGTTCAACCCCAGCGAGTATTCCCTCGATACGAGCAACAGCTATTCATGGAATAAGGTGCCAGGCTTGTCCATGCCGGTAGGTCAGTTTATTACCGGGGGCACGACTTCGCTGACGATGGACTTCTTTTTTGACACCTACGAAAAAGGAACCGATGTCCGCAATTATACGAAAAAAATTTCCGGCCTGCTGGACGTGGAAAAAGAGCTTCATGCACCGCCGATTTGCCGGTTCGTCTGGGGTTCCCTTGATTTTAAAGGCGTCGTGGAAAAGGTGACGCAAAGCTTCACGATGTTTCTGGACAGCGGCATCCCGGTTCGGGCCAAGCTCAAAGTGACTTTCCGTTCGTGGCACAGCAAGAAGGAGCAGCTTCAGAAGATTCCCCGCCATTCTTCGGACCGCACGAAGCAAAAAATGCTCAAGCAGGGCGAACAGCTCTGGATGATCGCAGCTCACGAGTACGAGGACCCCGGCTTGTGGCGGGAGATCGCCAAGGCGAACAATATCGACAATCCGCTTAGAGTTCAGACGGGACGCCGCATTTCGGTGCCGAGGTTGGATTAGACTATGGCCCAGTTGAGTCTTGAAACTACCGCGTATACGATTGATCAGCTTGAAAAGAAATACCGCGACTTTTTTGCTCCGGCTTACGAAATCAAAGTCGACGGCAGTAAAATATCGGACGATATTGCGGTCTCGATGATCCGGGTCGACACTTCGATCGAAGGAACGGCGGATTCTTTCTCTTTTCGCATTACGAACGCCTATAATGTGACGAAAAGCGAGATGCAATGGCTGGACGTATTCACGTTGAACAAAGCGATAGACATCAGCCTCGGTTATGTAGATAAGATGTGCCCCGTTTTTTCCGGTTACATTACTTCGGTTGTCGCTGATTTCGCGGAAGGGGAGAACCCCGGCCTGATCGTGCGGGGGATGGATTTTTCGTTTCTGATGATGAAAGGGACGAAGTCCAGGTCGTGGAACAACAAAAAGTACAGCGATGTCGTCTCGGAAATCGCCAAGGAATACGGAGCGAAGGCGAACATCGACGCCACGACGATGCAATTTCCGACAATTTCGCAGAGCCAGGTGGACGATTATCATTTTATCGAGCATTTGGCGCGATTGATGAACTTTGACTTTTTCGTCGTCGGCAAAAACCTGTACTTCCGCAAGCCGCTTACGGACACGACGCCTGTGCTGACGCTGGAAATGGGCAAAACGCTGCGCAGCCTCTCGATTGACATGAATTTGGCCGAGCAGTTGACCGGTGTGACGGTGCGGGCCTGGGACAATAAAGAGCTGAAAGTGATCGAAAGCAAAGCTGGTCCGATTGCGAAGCTCGGTTCCAATTCGAAGACAGGCAAAGACCTGCTTTCGACCGGCGGCGAGTTCGTGGAATATATGTACACGAATGCGATTTCGCAGGATGAGGCCAAAAGCTATGCGGACGCCCTGCTGAACCGCAAAGCGATGAAGCTGATAACCGGAACAGGCGAATGCGTCGGAATTCCGGAGATTCGGTCCGGGCGCTATATCAAGCTCAGCGGACTGGGCAAGAAGCTCGATCAGCCGTATTATATTACAGGGTCCACGCACCTTTTTAACGACGATGGGTACGTAACGAGGTTTCAGATAGGAGGGAACGCGGTCTGATGTTCGAGCTTCCCGAATTTGCTGTCGGAGGGTCAGTCGATTTTTCCGGTCAAAAGGTAGGCGGCGTTATGGTCGCCGTAGTGACGGACAATGCCGATCCCGACAACCTGGGCCGCGTGAAGCTGAAGCTTCCGCTGCAGGAGACCGAAACGGAGACGGATTGGGTTCGCATTGCGACGCTTATGAGTGGCAAGGATATGGGCAGCCTGTTTTTGCCGGAGGTCGGCGACGAGGTGCTGGTAGCTTTCCATCTGGGCGAGATGCGCCAGCCTTTTGTAATCGGCATGCTTTGGAATCCCAAAAACAAGCCGCCGGCTCCGGCGGAAAAAAACGATGTGCGCAAAATCAAGTCGCGGTCGGGCCACGAGCTCATTTTCGACGATAAAAGCGGCGAAGAAAACATTACGATCAAGACGAAAAAAGGCCAGACCATCGCATTGACGGACAAGGACGACAGCATCAAAATCGCCGATCAAAGCGGCAATAACGAGATATTGATCAAGGGCGGATCGGCAAATGAGATCACCGTCAAAAGCAGTGCGACAAAAATTACGCTGAACGCCAAAGGCGATGTCTCCATCGAAAGCGCCAAAGAGATCAAAATCAAGTCCACGCAGATCAATATCGAAGCGTCGGCAACGATGGCGCTGAAAGCGGCCGCAACGCTGGACATCAAGTCGGACGGCATGATCAACATCAAGGGCAGCATGGTCAAAATCAATTGACGCCGGGAAGGTCTTATGACCACTCTTCCGTTGGCTCAGTGAACGACAGGCAGGAAGGCGGCTGAGCTAAAGGGATAGCGGTCATAAGCAAGCGGCAGAAACAAGCGGGCTTAAGCCAAGCGCCGGAAGTAGGCGCAAAAAGCCGGGAAGGAGCGTGGATTGGTGTCGGAGGCATTTTTGGGGCGGGGCTGGAAGTTCCCGATTCAGGTAGACCAGGCGACGGGGCGCATTCAAACGTCCGAATATGAAGAGGACATCGCCGAGGCGATCCGCATCATCCTCGGAACGACACAGGGGGAGCGGGTGATGCGCCCGGATTTTGGCTGCGGCGTGCAGGATTTTGTGTTCGGTCTGACAGACGACACGACGCTGCGTCTGCTGGAGAGCAATATCAAGGAAGCGATCCGCAATTGGGAGCCGAGGGTTGATGAAGTCGATGCGGAGGCGGTGCCCGATCGTGAAGATCCCGGCAAGGTGATGATTCGCATTACGTATTTGGTGCGGACGACGAACAATTTGTTCAATCAGGTATATCCGTTTTATTTGCACGAAGGTTCCAAATAGGCGATGACGACGAGGCGGCTGAATGATGACAAGATGTGCAGAGAGGAGGTGGAGCTGTGCAGCCTCCCCAAATTGATCCCCGGGATATTCCCGGTCTAATTGCCCAAATGAAGGAAATGGCGCCTTACTACTCGCCGGAGTGGCGGTTTACGCCGGACGATCCGGACCCGGGTTCAGCGCTGTTTCTCATGTTTGCGGACATGTTTCACGAGAACATCAAACGGTTGAACCGGGTGCCGACCAAAAATCTGGTTTCGTTCCTGAACATGTTCGACGTATCCTTGCTGCCGGCGCGCCCGGCCAGCGCCTATGTCACGTTTGCGCTGAACGAGGGCACGAAGGAGCCGGTGCTGATTCCCGCCGGGACGCAGATCGCCGCCGCAGGGGAAGCGGGCCCTTTGTTTTACGAAACCGCCCGCAGCGCGCTGTTGACGCCGGCGGCGCTGCATGCGGCGTACGCATCGAGCCGCAGCCGGGATGCGATCATCCGCATTGCGGATGCGTTCATCACGGCGTCCAGGCAGGGGCAAGCTGCGCCGACGGCGCTTTTTCGCATCAAGGACGGCGATAATTTGCAGGCGCACGCCTTGTTTCTGGAGCACAGCTCCCTTTTTACCGTGCCGAGCACGGCTCGCATCGAACTGGAAATTCGCAACTCGAAGCAGCGCTACGATGAAGCTAACGTTTGCAGCCAATTGGCCGATCCCGAGCTGACGGAGTGGCTCTATGCCGCCGAAGACGGCTGGCGCGCCTTTGACCGGGTGGAGGCGAAGGGAACGCGGATTATTTTGACCAAAGCCCAGCTCGGTGAGCTTGCGGAGCGGGAAGTGGACGGTATCGCCGGGCACTGGATTCAATGCCGCTTGAAGCCTATACGGCAGGACGGCGCGACCCTTGCGGACCGCAGGCTGTCCATGGACCAAATATCCGCCAAGACGGATTATGCGGACGTATTGCAGATGGGCGGCATTAAGCCGGAGCAGATGTTTTATAATGACATCCAGGCGGATGAGAGCGGTTTTTATCCGTTCGGCGATCAATTTGCGCTGTATGGATCTTTTTACATAGCGAGCCGGGAAGTATTTACGAAGAAGGACAGCGATATCACGCTGAGCTTCGATTTGCAGGCGGTTCAGAACCGGTTTCAGCCGGAGGCCGCCGAGCAGGTGGACTGGAAACTGGTTATGAAAAAGTCCAAGTTCGACAAGCCCGCCGTCGTTCATGCGACCGTGATGCAGGTCGTCTGGGAGTACTGGAACGGGGCGACTTGGGTGCGCCTTGAAGTCGGCAAAGAAGCGGAAAAGTTTTTCTATTACCCGCAGGAGCAGCCCGTGCGCAAGCAGGTTCGGTTTCGCTGTCCGCAGGATTTGGAGCCGACTTATGTGAACGGCAATGAGAGTTGGTGGATTCGCGCCCGTATTTTGCAAATGGAAAATGCTTATGCCCCGCAGGCGGTTTATCTTTCGCCGTGGGTTGAACATGTAGGGCTGACTTACGGTTACGAGGACCGCGTTTATCCGCCCCATTGCTGCCTGACGTTGAACAATACGGTTTATGCGGACCGAACGAGGCACAGCCGCTGTCAGGAGGGCGGGTTCGAACCGTTTCAACCGCTTGAGGGCGAGTATCCGTCCTTATATTTGGGGTTTGACGCGCCGCCTGTGAAGGGGCCGATTTCGCTCTATGTTTCCGTGAAGCGGCAGCGTCTGACCGGGCAGGATATTCCTATGCTGGAGTGGGAGTACTTGCGGGGGGCCCTGCTTCCCGGAAGTCCGGCGGAATGGGCGCCGCTCAAGGTGATCGACGGCACGAACGGGCTCACGCAAAGCGGGGCGCTGCAGTTTGCCGGGCCGTCCGATTTTGCCGAAGCCGTGCAGTTCGGTTCGCAGGGGTACTGGATTCGCGTCGTCAACCGCGACGGCAAGTACGACGATCCGGATGAACGGACGCCGGTTCCCGTCGTGCACGGCATCTACCTGAACACCGTGCAGGCGCTTCAGCAGGAGACGATCACCGGCGAGGTTCCCGACGCGCGTGGCATAGACGAAACCGAATACCAACTGAACCGCAGCGGAATCGTATCCGAGGACGTTTGGGTGGATGAGACGGATTATGTGACGGAAGAGGAAATTGCCGAATACGAGCGTCAGGGCGAGCCTGTCCTGGATGTCAAAAGGGACAGTGAAGGCCACGTCCAGCGGCTCTGGATCAAATGGGCATCCGTCAGCCGGTTGGCCGATTCGGGAGGCCGTGACAGGCACTATACGCTGGACCGGACTTTCGGCCGTCTGCGCTTCGGGGACGGCATTCACGGCAAGAAGCCCCCGAAAGGCGGGCTGGATCAAATCAAGGTCACATATCAGGTGACCTCGGGTCAAGCGGGCAACGTGGACGCCCGTCAAATCAACCGGCTGCAGGACTCCATCGCCTTTGTCGGCGAAGTGTACAACCCTGAGCCTGCGGCCGGCGGCTGCGAGGCGGAACAGCTCGATTCGGCTTTGCGGCGCGGTCCGGAGATGATCAGGCACAGAGGCCGGGCGGTGACGGCCAAGGACTACGAATGGCTGGCCAGAGAGGCGTACCCGAACATAGCCAAAGTGAAATGCGTGCCGAATCATAACGCATATATGCAAACAGAACCCGGAGCGATGACGCTGGTCATTTTGCCGAAGGAAGGGCGTCAGGGAAGCGCCGCTTTTCCCGAGCTGAAGAAGCAGGTCGAGAAGTACATGATGCAGCGCGCATCCGGTCTCGTCGCTTTCCCCGGCAACATTCAGGTGATCGAGCCGGTTTACATGGAAATTTCCGTCTCGGCCGCCGTTGCCGTAGAGGGGATGGACGCCGTCGTCTCGACAGAGCTGCAGGCGCTGGACAAGCTGAACCGTTTCCTGGACCCGCTGACAGGCAATTTTGACGGAAAGGGCTGGAAGATCGGGCAGCAGATCCATCCTTCGGTGTTCTACGCGCTGCTCAAGTCGATCCGGGCGGTCAACCATGTGGAGAAGCTGTACATGACCGTTTTCAAGCTGGAAGACGGCGAACGCCAGGAGCTGGACGTGAACCGGCTGCCGGCTATGCCGCACGGCATCGTCGTCAGCGGCAAGCATAAAGTAACCGTTCGGGTGCTTTGATCCGACAATCTTGAGCTTTTCATAGAAGGAGGTGAGCACAAGTGCTCCCATTGCCCAATTTGGATGACCGCATGTTCGATCAGATGGTGCAGGAGGCGCGGAAAGCGATACCGAAGCTGTTCCCGCAGTGGACCGACGAGAACGCGCACGATCCCGGCATTACGCTGCTGGAATTGATGTCGTGGATGACCGAAATGCAGCAGTATTATTTGAACCGCGTTACCGAGCGTAGCGAGCGGAAGTTTTTGAAGCTGCTGGGCGTGCGTCCCCGCGAAGCCGTGTCGGCGGAATGCGATGTGACCTTCTCCGGCATGGAGCGGCAGCTTGTGCTCCCGAAGGGGACGCCGCTTGCCGCGATGGACCAGCGGTTTGAAACGCTGGAGACGCTGCGGCTCATTCCCGCAAAGCTGGAAAAAGTGATCGTCCGCACCGAAACGGCGGCGGGAGACTACACGTCGAACAATCATGCGGGGATTGCTTACTACGCTTTTGGACCGGGCGCGCGCAAAGGCGCGCATTTGTATATCGGCTTTGACTGCGCTTTGCCGGAGCGGACGGAGATCGCCCTCGCGCTCAAGCTGTTCGAGGATTACCCTGTGCCTGTTTCCCGCGGGGAGGACGGCACCGCTGCGCCGATTTCGTCCGCGCAGGTATCCTGGACGTTCGCTGGAGCCGGACAGCAGGGGCAGAGCGAGAGCTGGCTGCCTGTCGAGCCGGTGCGCGACACGTCCGTACACCTGTCGCAAAGCGGAGAGCTCGTGTTCACGCTCCCTTCCGCGATGCAGCCGATTGCGCTCTATCCGGCGGACGACAAGCGCCGCTATTGGATTTGCTGCACGCTGGAGGCGGAAGGCTACGAGCTTCCGCCGAAGATCGAGAAGATCAGCCTCAACTCGGTCCGGGCGGCGGAGCAGGAAACTTTCAGCGAAGCCGCCGCCTTCGACAGCAGCGGAGAGCCCCGACAGAGCTTCACGGTAAGCTCGTTCCTGTCTTCCACCGGCCTGCACACCGTACAGGTGCAGGACGAGGAAGGCCGCTGGCGCGACTGGCGCACCGTCAGCGATTTGGCCGCGTGCGGGCCACAGGATCTTTGCTGCGAGATGCAGCAGGACTCGGTCCGCGGCACGACCCGCCTCCGCTTCGGAGACGGGGAGCACGGCAGCATCCCGCCGCAAGGGGCGCAGCGGGTGCGGCTTATTTCTTACACGGCCGGGTTCGACTACGGCCGCTGGGTGGGGAGCAGCAACGGTCTGCCCGGCCAGACGTTTGAAGTGGCCAGGGGCCGGACGTACAAGACCTGCAGCATGCTGCTGCAGGTCGGCCACCGGCCCCGGGGAACAGACAGCGTCGTCTGGGACGACTGGCAGTCCGTGGACGATTTCGACAATTCGAAATCCACGGACAGGCATTACGTCTACGACGCTGCCGCAGGCACGATCCGCTTCGGCAACAACGAAGCGGGCTGGATCCCGCCGGTGTCGGCGGAACCGAACATTCGGTTCCTGGCGCTGCAAGCGGGCGGGGGCGTGAGAGGCAACGTGAAGGACGGCATGGTGGCCGGCTTCACGGAAGCAAGTGCGGATTGGCCGGGCGTGACCGTGACCAATCCGTTCCCGGCGCGGGGCGGCGCCGAGGCCGAGACGCTGGAGCAGGCGAAGCTGCGCGTCCAGCAGGAGCTCGGCAGGCCGACCCGCGCCGTGACCGGCGAGGACTACGAGCGGATCGCGAAGGCGACGCCCGGGCTGCGCGTGGCCCGCGTGAAGGCGATTCCGCTGTATGAGCCGGGCCTGCGGGACTACCCGAAGGTCAAGTCGCCCGCGCAGATGACCGTCGCCGTCGTGCCTTACGGCGAAAGCGACAAGCCGGTGGCGGGCAGCGGCTTTCTGGAGACGGTGCGGCGGCATCTGGACGTGCACCGGTTGCTGACGACGGAGCTGCATGTCATTCCGGCGGAGTATATCAAAGTGACGGTCCATGCCGTCGTCGTCGTGGAGCCGCCGTACAAAGACGATCCCCGCCGCATCTTGCAGGAGCTGAGGCAGCTGCTCCAGCCGATGAATCGCGGGGACGGCTCGGAAGGCTGGCGGTTCGGCCGCACGGTGTACAAGGGCGATATATACGGAGTGATCAGCCGCATGAAAGGCGTCGTGTACGTGCAGGATATTTGGCTCGATGCGGAAGGCTCGGGCTTCGATAAGGATGCGGGCGGCGATATCCATATCCCGCCGTATGCGTTAGTTTATTCAGGCGATCACGAGGTGGAGCTGATCAGCCGGACCGACTTGTAATTTTAATGAAAGGGGTGACGAACGATGCACAATTCGCAGCAGTTTTTTTCGCTGAACAAGCCGCTGGATTGGGAGCGGGGGCATGCGGCCAACATCGATATGCAGGAACACGGCTTCGCAATCCGGCAGACGGAAAAATACAGCGTCTACCGCCTCGTTCGCACCGGGGAGCTGGACGGTATCGGGGCGATCGGCGACATGGCCGCGAGCCCGAGCGGAAAGCTGTTCCTTTTGGATGAGGCGGCCGGCGTCTGGGTTTACGATTACGAGAACCGCCACCGCGAGGCGCTGTTCCGGCACGGGCACCTGCTGTTCGGCGGACAGGCCATGCTGGCGTCCATGGCGGATTCGCTCGCCGTGGCGGATGCCGGCAGCGAGCGCAGGCTCGGCGTGTATTCGATCTCGAACGGACAGACGCTGTGGGCTGCGAGCGAATGGAACGGTTTGGAGCTTTTTCCGCTTTGCGTGTCTGCGGCCGTAGGTGCGGCGCGCAGCTTGCTCACGGTTGTGCCTTTGGATATTGAGGTTGGTATGAATGGAAATCCACAAGTCCCTGCGGGCGGAAGGATCGGCATTTTGCTGTGGAGCGCCGCGGGTGAAGTCGTCGAGGCGTATGAGCATGAGTCGCTCAGGCTCGAAGAAGCCGCTCCGGTCCATGAGCTGCGCGGGCGCTTCCATGCCGCTGCCTCGGACGGAACGCTGGCTGTGCTGGACGCCCTGCACAAAACGGTCACGGTGTTCCACGGAGCAGGCAGGGCAACCGCGCATTTTACGATTGAGCATGAAGGAAGCTTTGCCGGCATTTCCATTGATACGAATCATAATCTCTTTATAGGGAACAGCGGAGCAGCCCGGCATGAGGGCGACAGCGAAAGGTTCATACTCAAGTACCGGGGCAACGGGGAATTCCAGGAAAAAGTTTCCGGCTTTCGCGGCTGCGCCAGGAAGCTGCTGCATGACCGGCGCAACCGGATGTATGTGTTTGACCGGGATTGCGGGCAGATTACGCTGCTCGAACTTCAGGCGCGCACGATGCCGCTGGATGCGACCGGGCTGCCCGAAGCGGTGTACTTCTCGGCCGAGCTGGACACGACGGAAACCGAGACACAGTGGCACAAAATCCGCCTGGACGCCGACATCCCCGAGGAAACGCAAATACGGATATCGTATTTTGCATCCGATGAGCAAGACGGCTTCGTGGACGGAGAGTACGTCGAGTATACGGACTACTTGACGAACCCGGACATCCCGATTCGCGACAAGCTTCGCGGGACTCGGCCTTTATGGTCGGAGCCGATTGTGAATCCCCGTGACGCGCTGCTCATGAAGGCGAAGGGCCGCTACATTTGGCTCAAAATCGAACTGTTCGGCAGCGAGCACAGGTCGCCTTTCATCCGCAAGCTGCGGGTCTATTTTCCGAGAACGTCGCTGATCGATTATTTGCCGCCGATTTATCAGCAGGATCAGGAGCACAGCCCTTTTTTGGAGCGGTTTCTGGCGCTGTTCGGCACTTTTTTTGACGATATGGAGGATCAGATCGATCGGATCAGCGCTCATTTTGACCCGGATGCCGTGTCCGGCGCTTATCTGGAATGGCTGGGCCGCTGGCTGGCCGTATCGGATCACGATGCGTGGGGCGAAACGAAGCTCAGGCAGTTGATCAAGCAGGCGCCGGAGCTGTATAAGCTGCGAGGTACGCGCGAGGGGCTCATACGGATGATGCGTATCTATACGGAGAGGGAACCGTTCCTTTTGGAATATTTTCAGTTCAGGCAGATGCAGGAAACGTCCGAGCTTCGCCGGCTGTTCGTCCGGCTGTACGGCGACAATCCCTATTGTTTCTGCGTGATGCTTCCGCCGGAATGCGTACGCACCGACAAACAGCGGATGATCATTGAGCGCATTATCGAAGACTGCACGCCCGCCTATGCCGAGGGGAAGCTGATTGTGCTGCAGCCGTGGATGTACGCGGATATGCATACATATTTGGGAATCAACACTTATTTATCGGAGCCTACGCTGCTGACTCTCGACGAGCGTTCCTCGATGCCGTACAACACGGTGCTGATCGACGTCGAGCGGGATAAACGGATGGATCTGCATACACGATTGGAACTGGATTCCGAGTTGGAATAAACGAAACATGCCTTGAAAGGTGAGTGGATTTCTATGAAAAAGACGCGCTATTACCCGTTTGAACGAAATCGCTATTTCTATGGCAAGCTGTTGACGGTGCGGGATTTTGAATCGGAGCAAAAGTATTTCAACGACAAACGGCGCATGATGAACCGCCTGCTGCACGGCTCCGGCGTCATCACCGGCCTGCAGGTCATCGCCGTGGACGACAAATCGGTGTCCGTCGAAATGGGCGCGGCAATCGATGCCCTGGGCCGGGAGATTGTCGTCCCTTCTCCGGTCACGCTGAAACTGTCGATGATGGACGGATTTACCAACAACGAATACGCCAAAAACGTGTACCTCTGCATCGCCTATGACGAAAAAGGCAAAGAACCGGTCCATTCCGTCGCCAATTCCTCGGTCCGTTCGGACGAAATCAGCGAATACAACCGCGTGCTCGAAAGCTACCGGCTGTTTATCCGCGAGGATGCTCCCGACGTGGCGGCGCTGCCGCTGGCCGACTTGACGGACCAGACAATCGTGCTGTATCAGGACAGCCAGGTTCGCGTGCTTCAGACGACCCCGCGTTACGTGAACCCGGGGCAGCTGTTCGAAATGACGCTGCGCCTCGAAAAAACGCTCCAGGCCGGCAAAATCTTTTTCCAATACGACGTGGCTGCCGAGCGCCTGGAGGCGGTTCATGGCGGCACGGTTCAGTTCGAAGAGCCGCAGGAACAGCAGGAGACGGAATACGAAATCAAAGTGCTGCTGCGCGCCGGCGGCACGGCGGCCGTCAAAGGCACCGTCGGCATCAAGCCGGGGAGCGCTGTGCTCAGGCTGGGCGACAAGCAGCTTGATCTCCATTCGCAGGATGCGGGAGAGATTCAGGTGATCCAGGAGCCGGTGGGCCAGCGGTTGATGGACGATTTTGTGAAGCGTTCCCTGGAAGATTCGCTGGAAGCGCCGTCGGAGCCGTGCATTTATTTGGCCAAAATCGGTCTGCTGCAAATGGGGCCGACTTATGTGATCGAGCGCGTCGAGCAGGTTCCTTTCGGCGAGTATGTGTACAATTCTTCCGTGATGTACCGCCTGAGCCAATCGGCCGGGGAGCGGGAAGACGCGGCCCAACTGGTCACGCGGTCCAGGGTGAGAACCGTGGCCCCGGGCCAGCCGCCGGAGCTGAAGGTCCTTTACGATAAAGCCGGCAGCGAGCTTTCTATTGATCTGGCGATTCCTGCGGGTGGAGGCGGAATCGCGGGTATTCGGACCGGAGCGGTGGATATTCCGATCGCTCCGTTCACGAAAATGTCGGTTTCCCCGTTCGGGAAAGCGGCCAAAAGCTTTTTCTCCGGCGAGATCGCGCACGGCCTCGGAGAGGGCAACGTGCTGATCGTGACGAGCCTGGAGGAGAGCAGCAGCGACGCGTTCTCCGACATGCTGTCCAGCGGCGAGCGCGTGTACTACGGCGCCGCCGACGTGTTCAAGGGCAGCGAGTTCGAGCCGGATGCGCCCGACGTGCAGATCGGCACGATCGCCTACCCGCAGAAGGGCACCTTCCGCATCGGCGTCAAGGTGCAGCAGGGCATGGAGGCGTCGAACGTGCGCGTCCGCTGGTGGGCGTACACGCAAGCCGATGCGGCTGCCAGCGGCGCGGGCGGCGGTAGCGCCGGTGCCGGCAGCCGTGCGGGCAGCAGCGCCGACGGCGAAGATGCCATCGACGCTGCGCTCAACGCGATGAGGGAAGCCGCCCCGGCGGGCATCGAGCGTGAGGGGCAGTAGATCGTAGATAGAGCATTCGTGCAGCTTGGGGCTGCGGGATGCTCTTTTTTCATCTCGCCTGGGCAAAGCCTGCGAAAACCCCATGTCGCCATGGACGTCACCCCACAGAATGGAAATAATTCAGGTCTAATTGTATAAAGTGCAGGCTTTCGCACCGGAAACGGCTCGTTTGGTGGAAAAGCCTGCGATTGTGCAGGAATTCTTGGCCAAACGGTGTCCGAACCCTGCGCAGGCGGGAAAACCTGCAGATTCACAGGCTGCCCGGAAATCCATTCGCCAGAGCTGGTTGCACAATCCGCCTCGTTGCGCGAAAAAACCTGCAAAAGTACAGTTTTTGCTCGATGAATACGCTGGCTGCGAAATATTCTTGCAAATGTGCAGGCTTTTCGCCGCGAACATGGGCTATGGTTCATTTTCAACGAAAATTCCTGCACAATCGCAGGCTTTTCGCCAAAATGAGCCATTTTTATAGAAAAAACCTGCACTTTTGCAGGTTTTCCCTGCCAAGCTACTCCCCGCCAAGCTACTCCCTGCCAAGCTACTCCCCGCCAAGCTACTCCCTGCCAAGCTACTCCCCGCCAAGCTACTCCCTGCCAAGCTACTCCCTGCCAAGCTACTCCCTACCAAGCTGCTTCCCGCCCAGTTGCAGTTGCGCAGTTCCACGATCTGCGCCGGGAGCAGACTTTGGCTATGCCGTTGTTACGTCTTCTTTATTCGGCAAGTAGAAGGAAGTGAAACTGACCAGGGTATAAATGGCTCAAGCGCCTCAGCATCCCGCGGACTTGCTTTAGCTATCCCCGATACGTTTCCAGCAGGGGTAGACTTCGCTTTTGTCGATCAAATAGCGAGTGGCGATGCGAAATAATCAAGTAATCATTTTCTCACATTTTATCCAAATATAACAAAATGATTATTGCTGCACCCATGTATTCTTGTTATTTTGAAAGCGTATCCATTTTCGAGGTGCACATCGATATCGGATACGATGAACATGATGAGATAAACCTCTATCGAGGTCTTTCGAAGATGAGCGACCGCGTTTAGAGGTAGGTTTATTCGCCAATAAGAATGCTGTTCTTCACGCTTTAGCGCTGTGAAGAACTTAAACATTCTTATGTGGTAAAAAAGCAAAGGGAGAGTGGAGAGTCCAATCTGTCATTCAATTAAAATTGTTATTGAGAGGATGATTATTAATGAAAAAAAGTTTCAGCGCCGTTTTGTCCCTGGGCTTGGTTGTTTCCGTATTCGCGGCGATTCCCGTACAAGCTGCGCCAGTCCCTGTGAGTACCACAATTTTAGTTAAGGCAGGCACGACATACGATGGCAAAGGTCAAACCTTTGTAGCGGATCCTGATAAATTGGGTGACGGCGGTCAAGGCGAGAATCAGAAGCCGGTATTTAAACTGGAAGCCGGAGCAACGCTCAAAAACGTTGTGCTCGGGGCTCCCGCCGCCGACGGGGTGCATTGTTATGGCGATTGCAACATTAATAATGTGGTTTGGCAGGATGTGGGGGAGGACGCCTTGACGCTGAAATCTTCGGGAACTGTTAACATTACAGGCGGTGGAGCTTACAAAGCTTACGATAAAGTGTTCCAGATTAACGCAGCGGGCACAATCAATATTAAAAACTTTAAGGCCAACGATATCGGCAAGCTGGTTCGTCAGAATGGCGGCACTTCGTTCAAAGTTAATATGACACTGGACAGCTCCGACATTTCCAATGTGAAGGATTCTATTTTGCGGACCGACAGCTCCGTTAGTCAGGCCAAAATTACGAATACAAGATATTCAAATGTACCGACCTTGTTCAAAGGTTTTGCTGCGGGAAAAACGTCCCAATCCGGAAATGTCAAGTATTAATCAAGTGCTGCGAATCCGGAATGGCCATTAGAACGTAAATATTGTATGTTTACTGGTGCCACATACGTAAAACCCCCGCCAACCACAAATGGCCAACGGGGGTTTTTGATTTTGTAAACGAGTCTACCTGATTCATTAATTATAATTATTATAAAATAATATTGACTTTATTGTAAGTCTAATTTTAAAATAGAATCAGTATCTTAAATATCATTCTTGTTTGCTGGGGAGGAGTATTCGGATGACAAAACTGACAACGAATCAAGGAGTGCCGATCGGCGACAATCAAAATTCCCGGACAGCCGGACAGCACGGGCCCACTTTACTGGAGGACTATCAGCTTCTTGAAAAGCTGGCTCATTTTGACCGGGAGCGGGTTCCTGAGCGCGTCGTGCATGCTCGCGGCGCCGGCGCTCATGGCGTTTTTAAAGTGACGAACAGCATGAAGCGCTACACGAAAGCGGCCTTTCTGCAAAATGAAGGGCAGGAGACGCCGGTATTCGTCCGCTTCTCAACTGTCGTTCACGGTATGCATTCGCCTGAAACATTGCGCGATCCTCGCGGTTTTGCCGTGAAGTTTTATACCGAGGAGGGCAACTACGATTTCGTTGGCAACAATCTGCCGGTCTTTTTTATCCGCGACGCGATGAAGTTCCCGGATATGGTGCATTCCTTAAAACCGGACCCGCGAACGAATATCCAGCATCCGGACCGGTATTGGGATTTTATGTCTTTGACTCCGGAATCGACGAATATGCTCCTCCACGTTTTTTCCGACGAAGGGATTCCGGCGAGTTACCGTCAAATGAGGGGATCCGGCGTGCATGCTTTCAAATGGGTTAATGCGTACGGGAATACGGTTTACGTGAAGCTGCGCTGGGTTCCGAAACAGGGGATTAAAAACTTGTCCATGGAGGAAGCGTCGGCCATTCAGGCCAAAGACTTCAACCACGCAAGCCGGGATCTGTACGAGTCCATTGAGCGCGGCGATTTTCCGGAATGGGATTTGTACGTGCAATTACTCGATCCCGCAGATTTCGATAAGTTCGATTTCCATCCGCTCGACCCGACGAAAGATTGGTTTGAGGAAGACATTCCGTATCAGCTTGTAGGCACCATGACTTTGAATCGCAATCCTGACAACGTATTTGCCGAAACGGAGTCCGCAGGCTTTAATCCGGGCGTGCTCGTTCCGGGTATTGAGCCTTCCGAAGATAAATTGCTGCAGGGCCGGTTGTTCTCTTACTCCGACACGCAGCGCTACCGCATCGGAACCAACTACTTGCAGCTTCCGATCAACTGCCCGTTTGCTCAAGTAAACAATAACCAGCGCGATGGCGCAATGCCGTTCAAGCAGCAGCATCATGCCGTCAACTATGAGCCGAACCGGTATCAAGATACGCCCAAAGAAGACCCTGCTTACAAGGATGTTCCTTATTCCTTGACGGGAACAGCCGGGCGGGAAAAAATCGGAAAGGCGAACGATTTCGGCCAAGCGGGGCAAGTGTGGCGCCGTTACTCCAAGGAGGAACAGGAAGCCGTCATCCGCAATCTGACCGCAGACTTGAAGCAGGTAACGGAAAAAACGGTGCTTCTGGCGATCTGCAACTTCTACAGGGCGGACGCAGAGCTTGGCCAGCGGCTAGCGGACAGCATGGACGTAGACATCTCCCGCTATGTGGCACACGGCAATTAATTTTGGAAAGTGGCTGCCGGTTCGCGGGATATCGGCTCCCTCCGGTTTGCACAGGAACATTTGAACATGCGGTGTTTTTTAGGTGGTGAGACATGTGGCATCGTATTTGGAGAAGGCGCTCGCAAAATTGAAGAGTACCGGCGTCCGCATCACTCCGCAACGGCAAGCCATATTAGCTTATTTGCTGGAGACAATGACGCATCCGACTGCGGATGAAATTTATCGGGAACTGGAACCTCGCTTCCCGAACATGAGTGTGACGACCGTGTATAATAACCTGAAAGTCTTTATTGAAACCGGTTTGGCGAGAGAGATGACTTATGGCGACGGTGCAAGCCGATTCGATGCCGACATGACCGTTCACTACCATGCCTTGTGCAGTGTGTGCGGCAAAATTACCGATCTCGAATTTCCGGACTTTGAAGAAGCGGTGCATGCGGCGACCGATCCAACAGGCTTCAAAGTGCAGGGCCAACGCTTGGAAGTCTACGGTGTTTGTCCCGATTGCGGAGAAGCTTGATCTGTGGTATATTGGAAAATATGTAAAGGAAGGAGGTGAAGGTAGGATGAATCGAGAGTCTGTGAATAACTGTATTTGCCAGTTGCCCGTTGCGATGGCTGGCATCGTTCATGCATTTGTCAACGACGGGAGAAGTCTGTCCACAAATGCCCATACGGTTTCACAACTCGCGAAAAGACGCCTACCTTAACCTCAGACGGATGCATCCGAAGGTCGTAGGGAATTTTCCTGCGGCCTTTTTTGTTGTTGTCATGGAGTGCCGGGGATAGGGTCTTTCAAATATAAGGAGGATCCTTTTTATGCTGCTTGCTCATTGTCAAAATGTAAAAAAATACCACGGTGCACAGCTTGTGCTTGAAAATGTAACGTTCGAAATCCAGCGCGGCGAGCGGATTGGCCTTGTCGGCCGCAACGGAAGCGGCAAATCGACGCTGCTTCGCTTGATCGCCAAACTATCCAAGCCCGACGAGGGGCAGCTTACGGTCCGCAAAGAGATGCAGATCGGGTATCTGGCGCAAATTCCCGCCGAATGGGAAGAGAGCACGGTCTATGACGCGCTGGCGGCAGGCTGCCGCGAAGTGCTGGCGTGCCGCGCCCGGATGACCGTGCTGGAAGAGCAGATGTCGCAGCCGGAGGCCGCCGATCAGCCGCAGCGGATGGAGCTCCTTCTGAAACAGTACGCGGAGCTGCAGGAGCGTTTTGAGCGCGAGGGCGGGTATGAACTGGACGCGCGAATCGACCAGGTTGCGGCGGGCATGGGCATCGCGCGGGATTTTTACGGCAGAAGCTTCGCTTCCTTATCCGGCGGCGAGAAGACGAGGGTCGCACTGGCGTCGCAGTTGATCGGCCGGCCGGAGCTGCTGCTGCTTGATGAGCCGACGAACCATCTCGATCTGTCCGGAACGGAATGGCTCGAAGATTATTTGAGCAAATATGACGGGACTTGCCTGATCGTCTCGCACGACCGCTATTTTCTCGATCGCACGGTCACGAAAATCGTGGAGCTGGAGGATGGCGAAGCGCACGTTTACCATACGAATTACTCGGGTTTTGTCCGAGAGAAGGAAGAAAAGCTGCTGCGGCAGTTCGCCGATTATCAGGAGCAGCAGAAGAAAATCAGGAAGATGAAGGAAACGATCAGGCAGTTGATCGAGTGGGGGCGCATTGGCGGTAACGAGAAGTTTTTTCGGAGGGCCGCTTCGATGCAAAAGGCGCTGGATCGCATGGAAAGAATCAAGCGTCCCGTGCTGGACCCGAAGGGGGCTGAGTTCGATCTCAGACCGGAGGACAGATCCGGCCGGAAAGTGCTCGTTTTTGAATCCGTCAGCAAACGTTACGGAGCCGCTCCAGTGCTCGATTGCGCGTCGGGAATGCTGGAGTATGGCGAGAAGGTGATGGTTGTCGGGCGCAACGGATCGGGCAAAAGCACGCTGCTGAAGCTTATTCTCGGCCTGGAGCCGCCCGACGGCGGCACGTTTGCCCTCGGCTCCCGGGTCGACATCGGTTATTTGGCGCAGCAGGAATATCCGGGAGACCACCGCCGGACGGTGCTCGACTATTTCCGCGAGGCGGCGGGGCTGGAGGAAGGAGAAGCACGCGGCAAGCTCGCTTCGTATTTATTTTACGGAGCGGACGTGTTCAAGTCCGTCAGCACGCTTTCCGGCGGCGAATGGACGCGGCTCAGGCTGGCGCTGCTCGTGCAGCGGAAGCCGAACCTGCTCATTCTCGATGAGCCGACGAATCATATGGACATCGCGTCGAGAGAGGCGCTGGAGGAAGCGCTGGAGGAGTTCCCCGGCACAGTGCTCGCCGTCACGCACGACCGTTACTTCATCAACCGGCTGTCGCAAAAAATATGGCAGCTCGACAAGGGCCGAATCGCCGTATTTCCGGGAAATTTTGACGAGTACAAGGACAAAATAAAGCAGCTCGGCGAAGGCGAAAGCGGGAGCGGAAGCGGAAGTGAAACCACCGTGCAGCATGAAAAATTGAGCCGCCCGGCGGTTTCCGCCCCTGTCGTGCGGGCCGCTGGGGGCGCGAGGCGTGAGCGCGCGTCCTCCGCCGTCGCGCCGGAGCCAAGCCGGGAGCGGCTGGAACAGGCCATTGCGCGGGAAGAGGAGCGGCTCGCAGGCATGGACGCCCGCTTGCAGGCGCGCTCCGGCGATGCGGATGCCGAGGAGCTCGCCGCGCTGTGGGCGGAGCGGGAGGCTGCGCAGGAGAGACTCGACCGCCTCTACGAGCAGTGGATGCAGTCGGAGGAGCAACCGTAAAAGGACCGGCGCCTAAGCGTATCGCTCGGCACCGGCCCAAAAACCCCCACGCCAGAGCCGATGGCCACAATCTACCTGGCGGTACGAAGAAAACCTGCAAAAATACATGAATTTGCGCCCATGATACGGCAGCCGCCAAAAATTCCTGCAATTGTGCAGGCTTTTCACCGGCATACGGGCTCAACAATCATTTTTGTTAAAAATTCCTGCATGATTGCAGGCTTTTCGCCAAAATGATCCATTTTCGCGGGAAATTCCTGCACTTATGCAGGTTTTTCCATCGGCCGGGCCAGCGCCCGCCAAGCAGCGGCGTAACCCGCGCCAGGGAGGGTTGAGCGTGAGAGCCTTGCCAGCCTAAGCCGTTTCACGGACGCCCGCCAAGCGGCGTGACGTAACCCGCGCTAGGGGAAGGGCGAGCGGTAGAGCCTGGCTCGCGCAGCGACGCCTTGCGGCGGATGGGCCAGCCCTCGGCACGCCTGGGTAGCCTCTTTCGGCAAGCTTTGGCCGAGAACCGCGTGCCGCGCGCAGCTCCCAGCGAGCGGTGTTGCGCTGCATGACGGCGGTCGGTTGACTACCGGACTTTCCAAGGCAAACTAAGCCGGCGCCTAAGCGTATCGCTTGGCGCCGACTCTTTTGCATGTTCGAGTCGAGTTCTTATTTCACTTCGAAATATTTGGCGATTTCGTCGAGCAGCATGTTGGCGGCTTTGTAACCGCCGGCCAAGTTCCAGACGACTTCGTTCACGCGAACCACTTTATTGTTTTTCGCCACTTGCAGGTTTTTGAAGAGCGGATCGTCGAGCCACTCTTTGGCTACCTTGCTTACGTCCGAAGAACCGCCGCTTTCCGTCAGGAAGTAGAACATGACGTCGCCGTCCATGTCGGGAATACGTTCTTTGGTCAGCTTTTCAACAAATTGGTCTTTATCCTGGGAAGCGGGACGCGCAAAGCCAAGCTGGCTCAGCAAAACGCCGCTGAATGTTTGCTTTTGGTAGATGCGCACTTCGGCTGCGCCGAAACGAACGATCGATATTTTCGCTGCCGTTTTGTCGCCGAGCTTGGTTTTTAAATCCGCCACGCGCTTGTCGAAATCCGCCATCACTTTATCGCCTTCGGCTTTTTTGCCTACCGCATCGGCATATAGGGCAAAATTTTTCTTCCAATCGCCGGACAGATCGGCGGCAAAGACGGTCGGAGCAATTTTGCTCAATTGGTCATAAATTTTCTCTTGGCGCACTTTGTTGCCGATAATAAGATCGGGCTTCAGCCCGGCAATCAGCTCGATATTCGGCTGCGTTTCCTCGCCAACCGCCTGAACGCCTTGCATATCCGCTTTAATGTGGTCGTACCAAGGGTCGCCTACCCACGATTTCACCGCGCCGACAGGTTTGATGCCTACAGTCAGCAAAGCTTCCGTGCCCTCGTTCGTCAAAATGACGACGCGCTGCGGAATTCCTTTGACCTGCGTCTCGCCCATCGCGTGCTTAATGGTTCGGACCTCGTCGGATTTGGGCGCGGCTGCGGCCGTTGAGGCGGCGGACGGGCTTGGCGAAGCCGCTGGAGCTTTCGTTTCGGCAGCGGTTCCACAGCCTGCGATTACGATCAGGATCACTGCCGCAGCAAACAGAAGATGAAGCTTCAAACGTTGAATCCGGTACAAAATGAGTTCCCCCTTAAAAATATGTGCTTAAAAGATAGGCATTGTGCTCAGAAGATAAGCATTTCTCTGTGTGTATCCGCGTTTCATGTATGGCTCAAGAATTATTTGATAACGATTCTCATTATCATTTTTAATATAAATAGCTTTCCACATCTTGTCAAGGTGAAGTGAAAATGATTATCACAATCATTGACATGACCGGCATGCGACTCTACAATAAATATGTTTGTAATAGACGGAGAGATTCAATTCGGGGGTGGACTTCTTTGGTTAACTTGCTGAACGCCAGCACGGCAAAAATCGCAGGTTTGGCCGTCGGCGCAGTACTGCTGCTTGGATGTATGCTGGCAAGCGTATTATTTGGCCTTAAGCAGTTTGATATAAAAACTCTTTGGGAAGCTTACGCTCACTTCAACGGCTCGAACGAGCATATTATTTTGATAAATACGAGAGTGCCGCGTGCGTTGATCGGGGCGGCAGTCGGCGCCAGCCTGGCGATTGCGGGCGCCATGATGCAGGTGTTGACGAGGAATCCTCTGGCATCGCCATCGATTTTTGGCGTGAACGCCGGTGCGGTTCTTTTTATCGTGCTCGGCATCGCCGCGTTCGGCTCGAATCTTACGCTCGGCAGCATGGTCTGGATTGCTTTCGCCGGAGCGGGTGCGACGGCAGTGCTTGTTTTTTTTCTCGGCTCGCAGGGACGGGACGGGTTTACGCCGATCAAATTAACGTTGGCGGGTGCGGCTGTGGCGGCGTTTGCCACTTCGGTAACATCGGGCGTCATGCTGGTCAATCAGCAGTCGCTTGACCAGGCCTTGTTCTGGCTGATCGGTTCCGTCGCGAACAGGGAGCTTCGCCATTTATCCATGGTTATTCCTTATTTGGCGGTCGGGTGGGTACTGGCCATGGCTTTATCCAAATCTTTAAATGTAATGGCGCTGAGCGATGATGTGTCCAAAGGGCTTGGTCAACGCGCGGTTCTGGTCAAAGTTATATCGGCTCTCGCAATCGTTTTGCTCGCAGGCGGTTCGGTGGCTGTGGCGGGTCCCATCGCGTTCGTCGGCGTGATCGTGCCGCATCTATGCCGCTATCTCGTTGGAAATGACCATCGCTGGCTGCTGCCTTACTGCGGGATCGCCGGGGCATTGCTGCTTGTCGTTGCCGATCTGGCTTCCAGGTTCATCCTAATGCCCAAGGAAGTTCCCGTCGGCGTAGCTACAGCGCTTTTGGGCGTACCTTTCCTCATCTACGTAGCAAGAAGGAGGAACTATGCTTAGACAGGCAGCGAATTCAAACGGCATATCGAATATAATAGACCGCAAGCGCAGAAAAGGTCTGCTCATGATCGGCGTGCTTCTCGCCGTCACCGTCATGCTGTCGGTCGTCAGCTTGTCCCTGGGCAGCGTGCGTATACCGATGGGCCAAATTATTAAAGTTTTGTTGGGCGATACCAGCGACGGCAATGCGCTTATTATTTTGCAGTTTCGGCTGCCCCGGCTCACGGCGGCTATCCTGATCGGCGCGGCACTGGCGATGGCCGGGGCCATCATGCAGGGCGTCATCCGCAATTCCCTCGCTTCGCCGGATTTGATAGGCGTAACGGGAGGAGCGTCTGTAGCCGTTGTCGCTTTTATGACTTTGACGGCAAGCAAATACAGCATTCATTGGGTGCCTGTCATTGCTATTGCGGGAGCATTCGCTTCCGCGGCATTAAACTACGTGCTGGCCTGGAAAAAAGGGCTGTCCACATTCAGGCTTGTCCTGATCGGCCTGGGAATTTCAACGGCGATGGGGGCGCTGACGACGTTTTTGCTCATTAGCGGTCCATCGTTTTTGGCCGCCCAGGTATTGAGCTGGATGACGGGAAGCGTCTACGGGACGAACTGGAAGCATGTTGCTGCGCTCGCCCCTTGGCTGGCCGTATTCATACCGCTATCCTGTGCGTACGCCCACAAGCTGAACGTGCAGGCGCTGGGTGACGGAATCGCGCTTGGCCTGGGCAGCCGCATGCAGATGGACCGTTTTCTGCTGCTGCTGTTCAGCGTCTCCCTGGCCGGCGTTGCGGTCGGCATCGCCGGAACGGTTTCGTTCGTCGGCCTGCTTGCCCCGCACATGGCCCGCAGGCTTGTAGGAAGCGACTACCGGCTGCTGCTGCCGGTATCCGGCTTCGTCGGCGGGCTGATCCTGCTCCTGGCGGATTTGGCCGGGAGAATGCTTTTCCAGCCGCTGGATATTCCGGCGGGCGTATTTACGGCAGGCATCGGCGCGCCGTTCTTCTTGTATCTTTTGTACCGACGCCGCTAAAAGCGCGCGCTGCAAGTCAGGGCTGTCCAACAAGCGGCATAAGCCGCCGAAGGGACGGCCCCTTTTTTGTGGAACGGGCCCGGAAATTCCGCGTTCCGGCGTCGGAGCAAGGCCAAAGGGGCCGTCGACCGCCGTCGTACGGCCGCAGCACCGCAGGCTGGGGCTGCGCGCGGTGCGAAGCGAAAACACTGGCCCGTTAAGTCATCATCGGCCACTGCGCAGAAAAATTGCGAAAACTCTCATGACGCCGCGGATGTCGCCCCACAGAATTGGGGTTTTTGCAGGCTTTTCGCCAAAACAAGCCGATTTCATAGAAAAAGCCTGCACTTTCGCAGGTTTTTCGGTCTGCTTAGCCACTCTAGGAATGGTTGCGATGAACTCTGCAGTTTTTTTGGCAAATTTGGGTCTCAGTCCCATCGGAAGTGGGAATTCCTGCGTAATCGCACGTTTTTTCGCCAAACGGCCCGGTTTCCTCGAAAAAGCCTGCACTTTTGTACGAATAGATCGCAGCGGGCCTGATTTTCATTCTATGTGGTGACGTTCATGACGTCATGGGAGTTTTTGCGCGTTTTGCGGGCCACCCGCCGCCGAGGAGGAGGAGAAGGAGGAGAAAGCCAAACGAACTTTCGCGTTCTTTTAGGCAGGTGGCGTTATTGCGGCGATTTCATAATATAGTAGAATCGATGGGGCAGTTTTATTTTTATGCCCGTTTTTTTGATAGTGAAGGAGTGTCGAAGGGTGAGAAGTTCTTTCAAAAGCCAATTAACGCAAGAGGATATTCAAAAAATTATCCACAATTGCTTCGGGTGCGCGGTTATCGAGGCCAGGGAACTGTCGGACGGATGGGCCAACACGGCATATGCGGTTACTCGGGACGACGGGGAGACGGTTATTTTGAAAGTGGCTCCGGCGCAGTCGATGCGGGTTATGCGATGTGAGCAAAATATGATGAAGACCGAAGTATCGGTCCTGAAACTGCTGGCTAAATTGAATGCGCTGCCAATTCCCGCGGTGTACGGGCATGACGATTCATGCAGCCTGATCGCCTCTGAATATTTTATTATGCAGCGCATTCAGGGAGAGCCCTACAGCAAAATCAAAGCGGATTTGACGCAGCAGGAACAAGAGGCTGTCGAGCATGAAATCGGCGTCTGCAACCGGATCATAAATGAATGCCGCGGTCCCGGGTTCGGCTATTATGCTCAGGAAAAGCGGCTGAGCGCTTCTTGGGCCGACGCTTTTTACCGGATGTTCAGCGATGTGCTTGCCGACGGGCGGGATGCGGGGGTGGAGCTTCCCAGACCTTACGGCGAAATCGAGCAAATCGCCAAAAGCGGTCTTGACGTCCTGCAGGAAGTGCAAACGCCGAGTCTGATTCATTGGGATTTGTGGAACGGAAACGTGTTCGTTCAAGACGGCCGCATCTCGGGCATCATCGATTTCGAAAGAGCGTTATGGGCCGACCCGCTGATGGAGCATTATTTCAGCCATTTTGAACAATCGGCGGCGTTTGAAAAAGGCTGCGGGATGTCCGTCCAAACACCGTCCCAGCGGGAACGCAGAGCATTGTACGATCTTTATCTGGATCTTGTGCTGTGGATCGAATGTGCCTATCGGCAGTATGAAGACGACAACCACCGGAAATGGGCTTATGAAAATTTGGAGGCGGGCCTGCAAAAGTTTCAAACGGGCCGGCCGGGCAGGTAACCGTATTTCAGCTTTGTATTTGTAGCCAAAAAGGTTACAATTAAGCCGTAAGCTGCAACACCAACATTCTTCCGCTTGAAGGAGGCATTTTACTTTGATTCGAATTTACCCGGCAGCGTCGCGCAGCGGCATCGATCTCGGATGGCTGACCAGCCACCGCAATTTTTCGTTCGGCGATTATTTTGATTCGGACAATACGGGCTTCGGCGTCATGCGGGTATGCAATGATGACGATATTGCCGCCGGCCGAGGCTTTGGGCCGCATCCGCACAGCGATATGGAAATCGTCACCATCGTGCTCGACGGACAAATCAAGCATGAGGACAGTCTCGGCAATGTGGCCGTGACCGGCGCGAACGGCGTGCAAAGGATGACCGCAGGCACAGGCGTCATTCATGCGGAATACAACGCTTCCGATACGGAGCCGTTGAGTCTTTTGCAATTATGGTTCATGCCTTCAGAGCGCGGGCTGACGCCATCTTTTGAAACGAGCGCGTACGATCCGGAGCGATTGCAAAACGCTTTGCTGGCAGTTGTGTCGCCCGAAGGGGCGGAGCATGCCTCCCGCATTCATCAGGACATGACGATTTATTTGAGCAGATTGGATCGGGAGAAAGAGCTTGCGTTCCGGCAGGAAGAAGGCCGCAGGGTATTTTTCTTTACGATTGAAGGCAGCGTGAGCGTGAATGGGAACCTGTTGGACAAAAGGGACACGGCGCGCATTGAATCAGAGTCCTCGTTGACAATTAAAGCGAGCGAAGACAGCTTTTTTATGCTGATCGATCTTCCGTAATGAGGAGGGAACATCTATGAAGGAAACTTTTTTGATCAAACATGCGGTCGGAGGCAGGACTTTTATCGATTCGGGAAAGCAGCCCGTCCACTATGACATCCAAAAGGAAGGGGAAGGCTGGACATTTGCCGTGACGGCGCCGGAGGATTCGGCCATGGAAGAGCTTTTGAAGTGGAAGGACGAATTGAACGTATTCGTGTTTCAAGAGTTCGACGACCAGCCTACCCGCAAAATATGGTATTACGTCAAAGAAGGGTCCGTCCATTATGCTGAAGAGTCGGGACAGCTGATTTTCGCAGCGGACTCCAGAATTGAATACGTGCCGGATCGGTTTAGCGGTAATTTTTAGACATGGGGCAATGAGAACTGCCATGTTCGGGGTGGGAGCGGGTTTCACGCCGGCGCCGCAACCGTTCGTTAAGCCGTTTGACCAGCCGAAGGTGTATACTGAAAAAACTGCAGATTTCAGGCTGTTGGGTACCCCCGAGCCGGAGCCGGTTGCACAATCTGCCTGCTTGCACGAAGAAAACCTGCAAAAGTACAGTTTTTGCTCGATGGATACGCCGGCAACGAAATATTCCTGCAAATGTGCAGGCTTATGGCAGCGAATATGGGCTCAGATTCATTTTCGCCGAAAATTCCTGCACAATCGCAGGCTTTTCGTCAAAATAGGGCATTTTTATGGAAAAAACCTGCACTTTCGCAGGTTTTTCCACTGCCAAGCCGCCTTGTCCACCCGTCATGCAGCGCAACACCGCGCGCTAGGAGCTGCGCCTGGTGTGTTGCGCTGCAACTCGTGCAGGAGAGGCGTGGGTTGGGGAAGAACGGCGGCGCCCTCTCCGGTTTCCTCTGCCCCGTCGTTTTATCACCAAGCTGATTTTTGCATGGTTTACTACACGTTAATAGGGATGCACCTCTCCAATGTACGGTTTTCTCAGCGGCCAGACTTTTGCAAGTTTTCTGCGCATTGTTGTTGATGGTGCCAGCTTTAGCCATGGGTTTATCGAGCCAACTTCCGGTCGTGTTCCGGAAACGTAAATAGACCGTCCTGCCCAAGGATGAGGTGCGGCCATTATGCCGGGGAGCCGGCTGCAACCGAAAACAGCATTTCTCCAGCCTTCGACGGTGAAAAAAAGCACCCGCAGGGCACGGGCAATCCAGTCGAGTTTTTCATGAGCTCGCGAATTTGATATGATTGTAAGCAACGAGGTGTAAATATTTATGAAAGCTTGCTTCATGCACGATCAGAGTCAACTCATCGAAGAAGCTTCACAGTTCATACAGGAATGTTACGGAGAGCTGGGAAAATCGGCGCAAGACGTCGAGCGGCGCATTCGGGAAATCAGCCGGGACGTGTCCGAAACTGGCTGCTACACGCATACGGAGGAGGAGCTGAAGCACGGGGCGAAAATGGCCTGGCGCAACAGCAACCGCTGCATTGGCCGGCTGTTCGTGGATACGCTGCAGGTGATTGACGCCCGCGAGGCCGACACGGAGGAAGCGGTTGCGGATGCGCTGCTTCGCCATATTGAAACGGCGACGAACGGCGGCAAAATCCGGCCTATGATCACCGTTTTCAGGCCGTCGGCAGACCCTGGGGGGCCGATTCGCATCCGCAACGACCAGTTGATCCGTTATGCGGGCTACGAAACGGAATCCGGCATCGTCGGGGATCCGATCTCCCTGCGCATCACGGCCCTGTGCCAAGCGCTGGGCTGGAAAGGGCCGGGCACGCACTTCGACGTGCTGCCGCTTGTCGTGCAAATCGGGGAGCGCGAGCCGCGTTTGTTTGAAATTCCGCGCGACCTGGTGCTGGAGGTGCCGCTTGTTCATCCGGATATTCCCGGCTTCGCCGATTTGCGGCTGAAGTGGTATGCCGTGCCGTTCGTGTCCAATATGCGGCTGGAAATCGGCGGTTTGCACTATACGGCGGCGCCTTTCAACGGATGGTACATGGGCACGGAGATCGGCGCGAGAAATTTGGCCGACACGCAGCGCTACAACATGCTGCCAAAGGTGGCTGAAGTGATGGGGCTCAGCACGCGCAAAGAAGCTTCGCTCTGGAAGGACCGGGCGCTCGTCGAGCTGAACGCGGCTGTGCTGCATTCGTACCAGCAGATCGGGGTCACGATCGTGGACCACCATACGGCCGCCCAGCAGTTTATGCGGTTCGAGGACAAGGAGCGGCAGGCGGGGCGCGACGTTACGGGGGATTGGACTTGGCTGATTCCGCCGATGTCTCCGGCGGCGACGCATATTTTCCACCGGGGCTACGACAATGTGGAGAAGAAACCGAACTTTTTTTATCAAAATGATCCGGCGGAGCCGCACTGCCCGTATGGATGAACAAAGAAAAACCCCGCCGGGGAAAGCCGGAAAGCCGGCAGGGGGATGCGAATTATTTCAACGAGCTCACCTGCAGCAGGTGGGCTGTTTTTGCTTTCTGGAAATAGGTGAACGTGAACAGGAAATCGTCTTTGTAATAGCTGTTCGTGTACGCGCCGCCATCGGCGGGAGCTTGCAGTTCCATCACCCGGTAGCCTTCGTCGTTCGGCTCGGTGCGCTTCTTGATCGTCTCGATCGCAGGCTGCAGCACCGCAAGCGGTTTGCTGCCCCAGATCGCGAGGGAGGTGACGACGGCCTCCTTCGGGTTGTCCTTGGAAGGCTCTACCAGCAGCGACATCTGGTAGCCGGGATAGCTCATCAGCAGCTTCACGGGTGCTGATGCATCCGGGCCGGCCGCCGGCGCGGCTGACGCGGCCGGCATGGCGGCGGCTTCGCCGGCAGCGCCGCCGGAATCCGCGGAGGCGCTTGCGGCCGCCTCCTGGCCCGCGAGGGTGACGCTGATATCCTGCAGCGTCACCTCGGCCGGCTTGCCCAGCAGGTCTTCGACCTTCTTGCTGGGCAAGCCGATAAAGCTTTGCAGGCTGATGCGGCCGCCTGCAAAAAAGCTTTTGACCAGCGGCGCGCCGTCCGCGTCGAACAAAGTGCCGATGCCGTCATAGACGCCGGCTTTGAACTGGCCCTGATAGACGAGCTTGCCGGCTTCGTCATAGGCTTCGCCGGCGCCGTTCAGCGCGCCGCTCTGGAACGTGCCTTTGAAACGCTGCACGCCCTGCTCGTCGAAAGCGGCGCCTTCTCCGCCATACTGGCCCACGAGAAACTGGCCTTTGTATTTCATTAGGCCGCTAGGGTAATACTCGGTGCCCTCGCCGGAATAGCGGCCGTTTTTGAAACCGCCCTCGTAGATGAGCAGCCCTTTGCCGTCGAACAGCTTGCCGGCCCCATTGTATTCGCCGGCGGCAAACTCGCCTTCGTACAGGGCGGTGCCCGATGGCGAGAACAGCTTGCCCGCTCCGTTGTACAGTCCGGCGTTAAAAGCGCCGTCATACTGAATGTCGCCGGCCGGCGAGAACAGTTTCCCGGCTCCGCCGAACTTGCCGTTCTGAAACTCGCCGATGTAGCGCACTTTTTGCTCCCCGTAGTAAAGCGTTCCCGCGCCGTTAAAAGCGTCTCCGGTAAAAGCCCCCTTATACATCATGCCGCCCTGCTCGTCGTACAGTGTGCCGCTGCCCGATTTTTGGCCTTTATCAAAATCCCCTTCATAGATCAGCGTGCCGCCGGGGCTGTAGAGCTTGCCTTTGCCGGCATAAAGCCCGTCCACCAGCTCGCCGACATACCGGGACTGCCGGTTCGCATCGTCGCTGACCACTTTGGCCGGGCCGGTGTAGGCGGACAGCTTCGGGGTATTTTCCTGGAGAACCGGCAGGCGGTTCAGCCATTTGTTCACGATCGCCGGCGGCTGGATGAAGATGAAGTATATAAGGACTAGAACAAACAAAACGATGAAGAGGAGCAGCCTTTTGGAAACGTAGTAGGAACCTATCAATACATAGTTTTTCAGTGAGGTTTCGCGGGTTTGCAGCATTTGCCGCAAAAACTGCTGCGATTTGGCGATCGCCATGGCAGGCAGCTTGCCGACGACCGCCAGCCATTTGAGCACGTGTCCCAGGAAGGGGGCTACGACAGGTTTCAGCACTTTTTCCACAGTTTTGACCGGCTGGATCTCCAAGCTTGTTCACTCCTCCGAATTAGGTAAAATCAAGGGACTTGTATGGTCATTTGTCCCGGCTGCTGGATTTGAATGACGCCGCCCCAGTTGCACATGCATTTGGAACTATTGCCCAGTGCGGGCATATTCGCCACAAGCACCGTCGGCGATCCGGGAGCCCAGGGCGCAGCAGTGACGGGCACGCAGGGCATCGGCGTCATCACGCCGAAACTGGCGGCAGTAGCGGCCGCTACGGTCGGATTGGCCAAGGAGTTGCACATGCCGAAGGGCAAAATGTTCACCATAGGCTTGTTGTCCATAATGTTCGCAATGGGCATCGAGGTCATGACGCTATTGACCGGAAGCACCATCAGCAAACTTGGGCTGGCGCCGAACGAACATTGGAGCATCGCTCCTCCGCATACGAGATTTCCCATGTCGATCTCTCCTCTTGACATATAGTTTCATAGTACTAGAAAAAAATGCCGTCAGCAACGGATTACCGGATTCGAGTTGGCGGAAAGCGACCTGTTTCTATATTTTCGTCATCGTATGACAAGTTATTGCGAATAGCCATTCGCGTATCCCATTCTTCGAAGACCCGTCCATTCTGAACTTAACGGAGTGAATGCAATGAAACAACGAGGGATCGTGGTGCTTGCGCTTGCTATCTTGATCGGGATCTTGACCGGATGTTCCGGTCGCGGCGGGGTTGATGAAACGTTAACGGCCGCCAAAGCGGGCGAGCGAGACCGGAGGCGTTATGGATCAAATACGGCAAAGGGTCGAGGCGAAAACGGTCAAATTCAAAGACTATTGCTCCGAACTGGCAGCGCGAAGAAAGCCTGCAAAAGTGCAGCTTTTTGATCGATGACACGTTGCCCGGGAAATATTCCTGCAAATGTGCAGGCTTTTCGCCGCAAACATGGGCTCAGATTCATTTTCATCGAAAATTCCTGCACAATCGCAGGCTTTTCGCCATTTCGGGCCTTTTTCACAGATAATTCCTGCACTTTCGCAGGTTTTCCCCCTTCCAATCGACCGAATGCCTCCCCCTGGTTGTGCAACACCGCAACCTGCACCGGGAGAGGAGGGTTGTAACAGTCCCCTCTGGTTCCCGAACCCTAGATCCCAGCGCGCGGTGTTGTGCTGCATGACGGCGGTCGGTCGACCAAAGTGTCCTCACTTTTTCAACAATCCGTGATTTCAGATTTAAATTTTATCCCGGTGATATTCCATCATCCCGAATAAAGCTCGAACCCTCCCGCCGGATTCGAGTTTTTTTATCATTTTTAGCTAAAAGAGGAGTGCCGCAAAAGGTAGATATATTGTACTATGGAAATAGAGTTTTTGAGCGGAGGGATTCAGTTTGTTACTTGCCAAAGTTGTCAGGGCGGGGCTTGTTCTGCTGCTGGTCGCCGGTTCGCCGGCGGTTAGCCTGGCTCCGCGGGCATTAGCCGCGTCCGTCAAGGCATTGACGATGCAGGAAGCCATCGATCAGGGGCTGAAGATCAGCCCGCAGATACGCGATGCGAAGACGGATGTACAAAAGAAGCGGATCGAGCTGGAGCAGGCGCAGCATGCGGTCAAGGCGGAGGAGGCGAAGGCTTCGGGACTTTTTGCCAAGCCGCGCAACTTGAGCCAGGATTTGAACACGCGGATGAAAGTGCCGGAGGCGAAGAAGCAGCTGTACGTGGCCCAGGAGACGTTGAGGCAGGCTGGGATCGAGGTCACATTTGATGTCGAAAAGGCATATTTGCAGGCCTATCAGGACGCGGCGGGCGAGGAGGCAAGCCGGCAAAAAGCGGAAGGCGCCAAAAGCGCCGCCGATGCGGTCAAGACGAAGCGGAAGTACGGCCTGGCGAAGCCGGAGGAACAGGAAGCGGCGGATAAAGCGCTTGAGCAGTCGGCCTCAGACTACAAGCAGGCGCAGCTGACCGCCAAAGCGAGCCGTCTGGCGCTCGGCGGGAAGCTCGGCCTGGACATGGAAAACAAGGTGCAGCTCTCTTTTCAACCGGATTACGGCGATCTGAGCGAGAAGCAGCTTCCCGTCTATATCGGCGCCGCGCAAAAAACGTCGCTCAGCCTGCTCCAGGACGCCGCCGACCGGCGTCTGGCGGATCAGAAGCTGGATGCGGCCCGCGATCTGTACAGCTCCAAGTTCGGCGCGGCGCGAATGAAAGTGATGGACGGCATGTACAAGGCGCAGGACATCGATATGGAGCTTTTTTTGGCGGGTTATGAGACGACACTGGAGCGGGTGAAGCAGGATTGGGAAGGGTATTTCATGCTGCTGGGCTTTATTCCGATTCCGAAATCGCTGCTGCAGGGCGAGTATGACGGTCTGCGCTACCTGGACGACCTGCGGGATGCGCTTCCGATCGCTACGATGGAGCAGAATAAGGCGGTACTGAAGGAAAAAGAAAGCCGCAACAGCGTTATTGCGGCGGTCCGGCAATCGTATTTGGAGGCCAAGGGCGTCGAGGAAAGCTACGCGCAGGCGCTGCGGGACAAAGACAAAGCCGCAAGCGATCTCGACAAAGCCGGCCAAAAGCGCAAGCTGGGGCTGATGGCCGAAAGCGAGCTGCAGGCTTACAAGGACGCCGCCGTCAAGGCTGACGGCCAGGTGCTGTCGGCGCAAATCGGCTACAGGCTGGCGCTGGACAAGCTGAACGCAGGTACGGGAGGGGCCGTCGAAAGGACAGTCAAACCGGGAATTCTTCCCTATAAAGAAATCGACGACGGTCTGGCCGCAGTCAAGCCGGAGAAGCCGCAAGCGCCTTCCGGGACTTGGCGGATCAAGCCTGCCGTAGGGCCGCTGCTTAGCGACTTGAGCCTCACCGTCAATAAAAAGCTGGGCGCTGACGAATACGCGGTGTTTACGAAGGAAGGCAAGGCGGTCGGCAAGCGGGCGAAGATCGGCAAACCGGTCCGATATTTGACGCTTATGTTCAGCAAACCGGACGATCTGAAAGTCGTTCTGTACAAAAAAGGGCAGGCCGTCGGCGAATCGCCGCTTGCGGGCGACGGCAGCTCGGGCACGCTGGCGGTCGTTCCGCCGGCGGACAGCGGCGCACCCCCGGCGCAAGCGGACGACGGCGGCGGCCCCGGAACCGTCATCATCGGTTCCTATCAAATCCGGCTGGACGCGCTGACGCCCGCGGCCTATAACGCCGCTGCGGCGACGATGGCGAAGTCGGGGCAGGGGATGTTTTTTAAAACGGATGAGCCCGGGGCGGTCTGGTTCGGCATGGACAATGCCGTAGACCCGAGGGCGATAGCCGGTCCGGCAGGCAGCGCCGCGCTGTCGAAGGAGCAGGCGGCCGCTTTGAAGGTGACCGTGGAAATTGTACAGCCGGGAGCCGTCGCTTCTAAAGAAACGCCTGAGCAGCTGCAGAAGGAGATTGATACGCTGCAGGCGGACAAGGCCAAGCTGGAGACGGCAAAAAACACGGCAGTAGCAAGCCAAAAGCTGGCGGAAATCGCCGACATTGCGGTGCAGCTCAAGGACGCGGAGGCGCAGATCGCCATGCTGGAGGCGCTGCGCAAGGGAGACAGCGGGGCAGCTCTGCGGCAGATGGAGCTGGTGAACAATCCGGACGCGCTCATTCAGGCGCTGGCCGCGGAGGGCGAGACCCCGCCCGGAGGCGGCGGGGCGGGCAGTGGCGGCGGGGCGGGCAGTGGCGCCGATAAGGCCAGCGAGGATCGGCTGGCCGAAGAAGCTGTGCTCCAGCAGAAGAAGCTGGAGCAGGCGATCGCCGCGGGCGACGCCAAGGCGGCGGCAGCGCAGCTGCAGCAGCTTCTGGCGGCGCAGGCGCGGCTGACGGATGTGCAGCACGGCACATCCGAAGGGCTGGCTTCGCTCGAAGAAGCGAAGCACAAGCTTGGGGCTGCGCTGGGCGAAGCGCAGCCNGCAGGCGCGGCTGACGGATGTGCAGCACGGCACATCCGAAGGGCTGGCTTCGCTCGAAGAAGCGAAGCACAAGCTTGCGGCTGCGCTGGGCGAAGCGCAGCCGCAGCAGGACGCGGAGCGGGTCGCGACGCTGACCCGCTCGGGCAAGGCCGTCGACGAGGCGATCGCGTCGACGGAGAAGGAGGCGCTGTTCGCCCGGCTCGGCGCAGCGGAGGAACTGCTGGCTGCGCTTCAGGGCGCCCAGCCGGAGCCGCCGCCGGGCGGGGCGCAGCAGCAAGCGGAGCTTGCGGTTCGCCAGCAGGAGGAGCAGCTGCTGGCGCAGATCAAGCAGAAGGAAGCGGACAAGTACACGCCTGAGCAAATGCAGGCGCTCTCGGACGCTTCCGCGGTCATCGCGGCGGATGCCTCCGCTGCGGGCATGGACGCGCAGATTTTTTCCGCGCAAAACGTGATTTCTCCAGATTTATCCATCCAATTCGTGGTTCCTCCTGTTATAATAAGCGGGAAAGCCTTTTTGCCCGTCAGGGCCGTGTCCGAATCGTTCGGAGCGGCTGTGGACTGGGATGCGGACAGCAATACCGTGACCGTAAGCACGGAGTACACGACGGTAACTTGCACGATAGACAGCGCAGCGGCTTATATGGACGGCAAACCGGTGGAGATCGATGCCCCGCCCGTACTTTTGGCAGGACGAACTTACGTTCCGCTGCGTTTTATTTCAGAATCGCTGGGACTTGACGTGGATTGGAATGCGTCTGCACAAATCATCCGGATAACGAGGGGATAACGAACGATGAAGAAGTCTATCGCGGCCTTGCTGCTCGTCCTGCTGCTCCTGGCGGCGGCGGGAGTCTACTTGTACGATCAGCGGGCGATGCTGGAGGAAAGCCCTTTTCAGAAAAGCAAGCCGTTCGACGGCTTATCCAAAGCCGTTGCGGATGTACATAACAATCTGTATGTCATCGACAATGCGAAAAAAATGATCCACAAGCTGGACAGCGCGGGAGTGCTGCAGTATTCCATTTCCAGCGACGTCGGGAAAAACGGGGAAGTTTACAGGTTCAACGATATGGCTGCCGATGACCGGGGCTATCTGTACGCGATCCGTACGCTGCTCGATCCTTACGGACTCACGGTCAAATCCGAGCAAATCGTCAGGTATATGCCCGACGGGCAGTTTGACCGCAGCCTGTTCACGGAGGAATACAACGACTCTGACAACAAACGGTACCGGATCGGCAGTTTGCGAAATGTGCAGATCAAGGACGAGACGCTGTACTTTTTTAACGATGAAGAGAGCAGCTTGGCGCTGTATCAGGTTCCCGTCGGAAGCGATGAGCCGAAGCGGGTCTACACGGTCAAGCTGCCGGAGCATAAATACGTGTCCGAAGCGGACGGCTGGCAGCCCGGACAGATTTATTACACAACGCGCAGCGGAGAGATTTACCGGGCGTTCGAAGACGGGCGCTCCGAGCTGGTGTATCCTGTGCCGGGCGTCGACCGGACGCGCCGGAACTTCCCCGAGAGCTTTCACATCGATCAGCAGGGAAGGCTCGTTTTTATCGATTTTACGGGCAAAATGATCAGCAGGCTCGACCCGAACCATCCTTACGTTCTCGAGGCTTTGCTTACGGAGAAAAAAGCGGCGGACAGCGGCTCGGGCATCGTCTTCACGGCCACGATGAATAGCGTTTCCCCCGACGGGAGCATGGTCATTGTGGAGGCGTCGCAGATCAACCGGCTGCTGCCTGACGGCACGCTCACTCCCGCATTGACGGAAGCGGCGCTCGGCAAGTCCCTCATGACGCACAGAATCGCCGTATGGTCCGTCGCCGCAGCCGGGGCGCTGCTTTTGCTGTATGCCGTCAAGCTGTTGTACTACAACATTTTGCAGCGCAGACTGCCGCTGATGTTCAAACAAATATTAATCGTGATCCCTGTCATTGCGGCCTCGATGATTTTGCTTTCGATGGTGATTTACACGAATTTTTCCAAAAAGATGGAAGACGAAACGTTCAACGAGCTTGCGCTGCTGGCCAAAAACGGGCCGAATCTGATCGACGGCGACCAGTTGGAAAGCATCGATTCCCCGCTGGATTACCAAGGACCTGCGTACCGGTCGTTCCGGCAAAAAATAAAAACCGTCTTCGACAACAGCGGACAGGAAAACAATCAGAGCTTTTACATCGGGGTATATAAGTACGAAAACGGGCAAATATACCGGATTTTGGAAGATGACGACGGCATGCATATGTTCAACCCGTTCCCGCCGACTCCGCAAAACCAGCAGGTGGTGCGGGAAGGCAAGATCGCCACGGGCCAGTGGGAGGATTTCTCGGGCTACTGGATGTACGCGATCGCACCGATTTACAATTCATCGGGCCAGATTGTCGGCGTGTTCGAAACGGACAAAAATATGGACGGCTTCGTGAAGCACCGTCAAGCTGTCCTGCAGTCGATTATCCGCAACATCGTCTTTATTTCGATCGGGCTCCTGCTCGTGCTCATGTTCATGACGTTTGTGCTGCTGTCCTCGATCCGCAAGCTGCGCAACAGCGTCGGCGAGATTGCGAAGGGGAACTGGGACACGGTCGTGAAGATCAATACCCGGGACGAAGTATCGGATTTGGGCGACAGCGTCAATACGATGGCGGCGCACATCCGCGACTATATTACGAAGGTGGAAAATTTCAGCCAGTCCTACTACCGGTTCGTGCCGCAGCAATTTTTGCGGTTTTTGAACAAGGAGAGCATTCTCGACGTCGAGCTCGGCGATCAGGTGGAGCAGAACATGTCCATCATGATTTTTAATATCCGCAATTTTTACTTTCTGTCCAAGCGGCTGTCGCCTGAGGAAAATTTCAACTTCGTCAATTCGTTTCTGAAAAGGTTCGGCCCTTACGTCCGCAAGAATCAGGGACTGGTGAACAAATACTTGGGCGCCGGTTTCATGGCGCTGTTCCCGAACCGGGCCGACGAGGCGCTGCGCGCTTCGATCGAAATGCGCAAGGAGCTCGATATTTACAACTCGCATCGCGCCAAAGTCGGCTACAAGCCGGTGGAGCTGGGCATCGGCCTGCACAAAGGTCCGCTTCGGCTCGGCATTATCGGCGAGGAGCAGCGGCTGGAGGGCAACGTCATTTCCGACGGCGTCAATCTGGCGGCAGTGCTGGAAAAGCTGACCGAGCCGCTGGGCGCCTCGATTTTGATTACCGACCATGTCGTGCAGGCGCTCGACGAGCCTTCCGCCTTCAAGTACCGCAGCTTGGGAATGATTCAGGTCGGGGGCATGAAGGAGCCGCTCCGTCTGTATGACGTGTACCATGGCGATCCTGACACGTCAAGAGCTTTGAAAGACAAAACGAAAGCTTTGTTCGAGCAAGCCGTCACGTATTACCAGGTCGGGCGCTTTTACGACGCAAGGGAAGCCTTTTTGATGGTCATCAAGCAAAACCGCCACGATAAAGCGGCCCAGCTGTATTTTTACGTGTGCGACGAGTATTTCCGGGATGGGACGACCGAGGATTGGAACGGAACGTTATCCGTTTCTTAAAAAAAGAGAGGGAGCACTTCGATGAAGGTGATCGAGTTATCGACAGAACAAGATGCGCAGCGGATTACCGAATTTTATTTGTCGGCGATGTCGTTTGACGATCAACGGCATACCCCCGGCGAGATGGAGCATTTTCGCAAAGCGCCGCTGGAAAGCTTGCGGCAGCGGAATCACCGGCACTGGTTCGTGGAAAATGAAGCGGGCGAGCTCATCGCCGTAACGAGCTGCAAGGAGAACGAGCATCAATCCGGCGGCTTTTTATGGGATTACCTGGCGGTGCACAGGGAATATCGCAGGCACGGACTGGCGAAAATTTTGTTCCGGTCACTGGAAGATTTCGTCAGGTCGGTGCAGGGGCGCTATTTGCTCACGTATACGTGCGATTTGCCCGAATATGAGCCGATTCAGCGCATGTTCCGGGCAAACGGCTTTGAATTGATCGGCACGTATCCGAATTATTATTATGACGGTGAAGCGCGGCTCGCTTTTTATAAAAAGCTGTCCGGCGTACAGGCCGATACATAGATTGGACTTGATAACATGCAAGCAAGCTTGAGAGGGTGGCTCAGTCTGCGCGGCGAGGACATGCGTAAGCTATGGGTCATGCTGCCTATCTTTTATTTCAGCGGCATCGCCGAATCGCTCAACTACACCGGGTTCATGGCGCTGTTCAACCAGCGTTTCGGCGTTCAGTACCTGCCTTACGTATACATTGCGGAGGCCGCCGTTATGCCGCTGGAAGGCTGGCTGCTGGCTCGGCTGACGAACAGGCTGCCCAAAGCGAAAATGATGCGCACCCTTTACTTGATCATGATCGCACTGCTGCTGCTGAACGGCGTCGTGCTGCTCGGCTTCAAGCTCGGCGGGATCGATTTTCGCTATTATTATCCGTTCCTGTTTCTGTCCTCGAATTTTGTCGTGAGGCAGCTTACTTTGCTGCTGTGGAGCACGGCCTTCGACCTGTGCCCGACCCAGCAGGCCAAGCGGCTGATGCCGGTCTTCGTCGCTTCGACGACTACCGGCGGAATTACGGCGGGCCTGATCGCCCACGAGGTCGGCAAACTGTTCGGCACGGAGGCGGTGTATGCGCTGGCGCCGGTTTTGATGGGGCTGGGCTTCGTTTTTTTTCGGAGAGCGCTGGCCCGGTATTTGGTGCCCTTGACGATCAAGGAAGACATGCGGGCGCAGACCGCTGCAGTTCCCGATGAGGAGGTTCATTCCTCGGGCTATTATTGGAAGCAGATTGTCCGCAGCCCGTTTCTGCTCTGCGCGGTTCTGCTGATGACGCTGATGCCTGCGGTCTATTTCATGATCGAGTACCAATATTTTACGGCGGCGGAAGCCCGCTTTCCGGCGGAACGGGATTTGACGTCCTTTTACGGGATGATTACGGCGATTCAGTTTACGTTTTGCCTGCTGCTGCAGACCGTGTCGACACGGCTGATGAACTGGCTCGGGGCGAGCAATATGCTGCTTGCGATTACGGGCATCTTTCTCGGCGGCTTCGTCTTGACGGCGGCGCTGGCCGGCAGCGCTTCGGCGCTTGCTGTTGTGTCAGGGTCTTATGCGGTATTTTACATCATGCTCTACTACATTGCCGAGCCTTGTTACCAGTTATTCTTCAAAATGATGCCGATTTCCCAAAGGGACGGATACCGCTATTTTGCCCAGGGCGTCGCTGCTTCGGGGGGCATTCTGATCGGTTCGCTGCTGTCGCTGCTGCATTCTTTCGGACTGCTCGGCATGGCGCCGCTTGCCTGGATCGGCGTCGCCCTGGCGGCTGCGCTGCTGGTGACGGCCTGGTTCGGCAGAAACCTGTACATCCGCGAGCTGGTCAAAAGCGTGCAGGCGCTGCATACCGATCTCTCGGATATTGCGGCATCCTTTCTCGGAGGAATTCGCAGCTCCCGGGCGCTGTTCGCCATGCTCGGCTATTTAAAGCACCCGAACGATTACGTGAGGGAGCTCGCTTTGGAAGTGATGGGCAAGGCCAAAGACTCCGCCTTTTTGCCGCATTTGATCGGCATGATCGGCGAGGAAAGCTCGCGCATCCGCATCGCGGTGCTGCGGGCGATGAATTTGCAGGGCGCCACGGTGCAGGATTTGGTGCAGGTGGCCTCCTTTTTGGAGGATGAAGACCCGGAAGTGCGGGCGGAGTGCGTGAAGCTGATTTCCAAAGCGACGCATTTGAAAAGCCAATCTTACTTTTTCATCCGCGTCAAGCTGCTGGATAGCGACCCGAGGGTGGTGTACGAGGGCGTGAAGGCGCTCTATGCGCTGAAAAGCGAAGAGAGCTATCAGGCGTGCGACGAGGCGATTATCAAAATGCTGGACAACGGCGGCGAATGGGCCGTGTACGGCTGCCGCGCGGTTGCCGCTTTGAAGCTGGACGGCTATGCGGCCTGGGTGATGTCCTTGCTGGAGGACCGCCGTCCTGCGGTGAAAGTCGCCGCTGCGCACTGCCTGGGCAAGCTGCAGCATGCGGAAGCGATCCCGCAGCTGCTGGCGATGTATCCGCTGGCCGATCAGGAGCTGCGCAGAGCGATTCAGGAAGCGCTGATCGCCATGGAGGAGCGCGGTCTGCCTTTGCTGCTGGACAACGCCGGCCACACGAACCCGTTCATATGGAATGCGGCGGTGACGGCGCTCGCCGCCATGCTTGACGAAAGCAGGCTGCGCGCGGAGCTGGTTCAGCGCTGCGTGGACCGCATGCTTGCGTCCAGCCAGGAGAAGGCGCTGCCTTCCGCCTTGCGGGAGCTGGGCCTGAATGGGCTGGCGGAGCTCGCCTCCCAGCGCTGCGGCGAGCTGCACGACGCGCTCTGCGACGGGGCCTGGGCCGTGATGGCCCGGCTGGCGGACGAACGCGTCGCCGGAGCACTGCGCGAAGCGGCCCGGGACGAGAGCGAGGAAGTGCGCGACAACGGCCTGGAGGTGCTGGCCGAAGGGCTCGGGGACCGGCGGCTTGCGACAGCGCTGCTGGAGCTGCTGAAGCGCGACTCGGGCGGAAACGACCGGAGGACGGCGGACCCGCGGGCCGTTGTCCGGGAAGCGCTGCTGTGGTCCGACGACTGGCTGAAACAAATAGCTGAGCATGCGCTCAGCCGATTGGAGCGTGACGGGATGAAAGAGGAGCGCAAATTTTTATCGATGCTCGACAAAGTGATCTTTTTGAAGCAGGTATCGCTGTTTGCCGATTTGTCGGTCGACGAATTGGGCATTATCGCCGGTATCGCAGGCGAAGAGGTGCATCCCGACTTGACGTATTTGCTGCGGCGGGGCGAAAGGAATGCGGCGATGTATTTGATCATCGACGGTCATGTCGAACTGAGCAGCGAGACAGGCGAAGGAGAGGCCGGCACGATCGGCGTTCTTGGCCCTAAGCAGGCGTTCGGCGAGACGACGGCGTTGGACGGTTCGCCGTCCTCGATTACGGCGCAGGCGATTTTTGACGAGGTCAGGGTGCTGTCGCTGCAGGGGGAAAGCTTGTCCCGGCTCGTCAGATTGTACCCGGAGATCGGCATCGGCTTGCTGCACGCGTCCAGCGCGCGGGTGAGGCTTTTGGAAAACATGCTTTTGAAAATGGCATAGGACGGCCGGAAGCGGGGACCTGGAAACTCCGGGATATCCGCTTTGCGGACGGCGTTCGAAAGGGGCGAATCCATGGCGCGCGCATCGATTGTGCTGTGCAACGATTTGCAGGAGCTACAGCGGCTCGGCGCTTTTATCGGCGGCTTGCCGGAAGCTTTCGGGATGGATCGGCGGACTTTGTATCAAGTTAATTTGGCGTGCGACGAGCTTGTGACGAATACGATTTTGTACGGTTATGCGGAGGAGGAGGCGGGTAAACGTTCGATTCATATCGACGTTGCGCTCGCTGCCGATGGCTGGGAGTTGCGGATCGCCGACGACGGGCGGCCTTTTAATCCTTTGCTCAAGCCCGGCCCCGATATCGGCCTCGGTATCGATGAGCGCGGCATCGGCGGCCTGGGCATCCATTTTGTACGGCAGGTTATGGACGATATCCGCTACGAGCGGACGGACGAGTGCAATGTGCTGGTGATGAAGAAACTACGGCGGACGCCGGATTAAGGTGGGAATTGTTATGAATATCACGGAACAAATCCGGGGCGAGGTCGTGCTGCTGGGCATCGCCGGCAGATTGGACGCGAACCGGTCGGCGAGTCTGGAGTCCTGTTTTATGCAGCTGGTCGAAAAAGGGCGAACCCGGTTCGTCTTCGACCTGCATGAACTGGAATACGTAAGCAGCGCGGGTCTGAGAAGCTTGCTCGTCGCCGCCAAGATGATCAAGGTGATCCAGGGCCGGCTCGCTTTGGCACGCATGTCGGATAACGTCAAAGAAGTGTTCGATATGTCGGGGTTCAGCTCGATTTTTCAGATTTACGCGACGGAAGCGGAAGCGCTGCATGCTGTCGAATAGGTGCGGCGGCGGGAGGTGTCGCGCATGACGGACGCAATCCCGGGAGCGATGCTGCTGCTATTGATTTTGGCGGTCGGCGCATGGGCGGTGAGCGAGCGGAAGCGCCGCAGCGCGGAGAAGGAGCTTGGCCGGACGCTGCAGCTTTTTGAAGTGAGCCTGGAAGTGAATGCGACGATCCGCAAGCAGGATTTGCTTGCAAAAATTATGGAGACGACCTCGCGCCTGCTGCATGCGGAAGCTTCGTCCGTCATTTTGGTGGACCCGGCTAGCGGCGATCTGTTCTTCGATCTGGCGCTCGGCGAAAAGGGCGAGGAAGTCCGCGAAATTCGCCTGAAAATGGGCGAAGGCATCGCAGGCTGGGTCGCGCAAACCGGCCAATCGGTCAAAATCGACGATGCCGCTTCGGACGAGCGCTGGTCTTCGAAGGTGGCCAGGCAGGTCGAATATCCGACGCGCAATATGCTTTGCGTGCCTTTGATCAGCAAGGGCGAAATCGTCGGCGTCCTGCAGGTGCTCAACAAGCGCAGCCGGGGCCCTTTTACGGAGCGGGACTTGCATTTGCTGGAATCGATCGCTGCTCCGATTGCGATTTCTTTGGAAAACGCGATGCTCTACGACGCGCTTGAAAAGTCGATGGTGGCGCTGAAGACGACTATGGCCGCCAAGGAGCGGATGGAAAGCGAGCTGCGCATCGCCAGCGACATACAGATGAGCTTTTTGCCGAGACTGAGTTTGTCCGTAGGCGGCGACTCCGGCGGCGGTCCTGGCGGCTCTGGCAGCGTTGCCGGCTCTGCCGGGGCGGAGGTCAGGGCTGTCATTCGGCCTGCTCGCGAGGTCGGGGGCGATTTTTACGATTATTTTGCGATCGGGGATAACCGTTTGTTTTTTGCGCTTGGCGACGTTTCGGACAAAGGTATACCGGCCGCTTTGTTCATGGCCGTGACGATGACGCTGCTCAAAGGGAAAATGACGGCGGAGATGACGCCGGGGCAGCTGCTGACCGAGGTCAACCGGGAGCTGTACAAGGATGACTCCACGATGTTCGCGACGATATGCTGCGGGGTGCTGCATACCGGCACCGGGCAGCTGCTGTACAGCGACGGCGGGCACTGCACGCCGTATATCGTGAGGCGGACGGGCGAGGTGGAGCCGCTGAAGGGCAGGAAAGGGCTGCCGCTGGCTGTGATGGACGGCATGGCGTACGCGGATAACGAAGCCGTGCTTGCGCCCGGCGACCGGCTGTTTTTGTATACGGACGGCATTACCGAGGCCGAGGATGCGGAGCAGCGCCAGTATGGGGCGGCGCGCCTGCAGGAGCGTCTGGCTGCCGCCGGGCCGGATTTGCTGGGGGGCGTCGTGGACGATGTGGACCGTTTCGCCGACGGCGCGGTGCAGTCTGACGATATCGCCGTGCTCGTCGTATCCAGGAATCGGCAGCAATCCGATTTGTAACCTCAAAAGCCGGCAAGTATGCTATAGTGAAAGAAAGACGGACGCTGCGCTCAGAGACGGATCGGGGGGGCTGTTCGATGAACTCGGTGGACACAAAAGCAACTCCGCCCGCCAGACTTCCGGGGGAGCGCAAACATGCAGTTGCGGCAGGGGCGATTCAGCCCCGGCTCAAAATGACGGCTTTCCGGCGGAAAGCTTTTGGGAGGGATTTATATGCCATCGCACTACGCAAAAATGAACAAGCGGCCGGAGGCGGCCCCGCAAGCAAAAGCGGGAGCGGCGCACGCCCCGGGCAAAAGCGGGATGGACGGGCAGCCCGGCGCAGGTATTATCAATATGCAGCGGACGCTGGGCAATCGGGCGGTAGGCAGTCTGCTCAGCTCGCAGATGGCCGTGCAGACGAAGCTGACCGTAGGCCCTGCCGGTGATGCATACGAGCAGGAGGCCGACCGGATAGGCAAAGAGGTCGCCGACCGGATTTCGACCGCGGAAACGGGCGGCGGCGGTGCCTCCGCTTCGATTCAGCGCGACGAGCTTGAGGGCGATGAGCTGGAAGGCGACGAATTGCAGATGAAACCGTCTGCAGAGTCGATCCAGCGCGACGAGCTTGAGGGCGATGAGCTGGAAGGCGACGAATTGCAGATGAAACCGTCTGCGGAGTCGATCCAGCGCAACGAGCTTGAGGGCGATGAGCTGGAAGGCGATGAGCTGCAGATGAAACCGTCTGCGGAGTCAATCCAGCGCAACGAGCTTGAGGGTGACGAGCTGGAAGGCGACGAACTGCAGATGAAACCGTCGGCAGAGTCGATCCAGCGCGACGAGCTTGAGGGTGACGAGCTGGAAGGCGATGAGCTGCAGATGAAACCGTCTGCGGACGGTTTTGAGGCGGCGCCTGCCATAGAGTCGGAGATTAAGGCAAAGCAGGGCGGCGGCAGCAAGATGGGCGACAACGTTCAAGCGAAGATGGAGTCGGCGATGGGGGCCGACTTCAGCGGTGTGAACATTCATACGGATGCCAAAGCGAACCAATTGAATGAATCACTCGGGGCGGAAGCTTTTGCTACGGGCAACGATATTTTTTTCCGGGCTGGGCAATACAACCCGGACAGCCGTCAAGGCCAGGAACTGCTGGGTCATGAATTGACGCATGTGATTCAGCAGCGGGGCGGCAGAGCCTGATCGATACCATCACATCATAGAACGGAGTCATAGCAGATGGCACAGTTCAGTCATTCACGGCAAGCCGGCCTGGCTGCCGGAGCCCGGCAGGCGGAGCGGCATAGTACGGCGCCGCATGGAAGGAGCGGCGTTTCATCCGAAACGCAGCTTCTGGCGCCGCAGTTTTTTCTCCAAATGCAGCGTACTTTGGGAAATCGCGCGACACAGGCTTACGCCAACCGGATTATGAATCGGTCGGTCGGCTTATCGGCACTGCAGCGCAATCCGTCGGCCCCGGAAGAGGACAAGTTCAGCGGCCGTGTGGAGGCGCTGACTTTGGCGACGGATACCGTGAGCGAGAGCTTCGGGAAGCCGGCCGACGATCTGAAGGATGCCTACGATAAGAACGGCGATGAGAGCGTAGGACATAAAGCAGGTTCCATCGGAGCCGTCGGAAACACCGCCGATATGGCCGGGGGCATCCTGCAAATTATGAGCTCGATCAAGGAAACGCTTTCCATTTCCGGCGATCAGGACCGCACTGCGCATAATAAAAGATGGAATTACGCCGCCCAGGGCGTCAATATCGTTGAAGGGGCCGGCAAAACGGTCAGCGGTTCGACAGGTCTCGTCGATAAAGCCGCCAAATCGAGCGGCAGCCTGGAAGGCACCGGCAGCTCATCCATCGTCAGCGACTATGCGGGAACGGTTGGAGATGCGATTTCCGCGGTCAAGAGCGCGGTGCTGGCGGTGAAAGGCATCTATGACATGTACAGCAAGTACTCGGAAGAGGGCGGACTGACCAAGGGTGATAAGGCCAAAGGCGTGATCGAAATTATTAGCAACGCGATTCAATCCGCCCAATCGGGGCTTAAAGTGGCCAAAGGCATCATGGAGATTATGGAGACCGGTTCGGGCGCTGCTTTGTCAACCGCTATACCGGGCGTCAGCATTGCGGTGAGCGGCGTGAAAATTGCGCTGAAAACCGTCGACGTCATCAAGGCCGGCTTGAACCGTTCCGCGATGACGACGCTGAAGCGCAGCTTCAAAGACAAGCATGCCGGGGCTGCTTTTATCACAGCGAAAAGATGGTTCGGCGGGAACGCCGGCGTCGATAAAAAGAAGCTCGCCGAACATAAGCGTCAGCTTGAATTGAAAAAGAGCCAGGGCGATCCGGATGCGCAGCAGCAGCTTGACGAAATTGCCCAGTACGAGATGGCCAAGGAAATGAAGCAGATCAACGTGAAGCGCTCCAACCGCGCCGGCCTGCAAATCGGCCTTGAACTGACCAAAATAGCGGGCGATGTCGCCACGCTGACAGGAGTCGGCGCTCAGGTGGGGACGCCGCTGAAAATCGTCGCCGCCGGCGTTTCCGCAGCGATGCCCGCTGTCCGCTCGCTCAAGCAAATGGGCAGGGACCGCGCAGCGCAGGCGGGCGCCTGGGGGATTACCAAAGCGGTCTTCAACGCTGAGAAATCGACTGAGAAGAAGCTCGAAAAACGCACCAAAGATGCGGATTTGCTGATCGACATGATCCACAACTTGCCTGCGCTGGATGAAGATGACGCTGATATCGTTGCGCGGTATAAACAGGTACACAGCTTTGTCGAAGCAGCGGGAGTAAATTTGTTCGTGCTGGAGAAGGTTAAGAACGACCCTGACAAACTGAGAGAGAGCCTTGTCACGGCAATGGCTGCAAGGGAATAGGAGGCGGGCACATGCTGCCGGACATCGTACATGCGCGACATTTGGCGCAGCTTGGGTTTTTGAAAGATATTTTGGAGGAAGCGGGCTTGGCGGTGAATTTGCTGGAAAAGTCGGAGGCGATTCCGATCCACGTCCTGATGGTCGGCTTTCAGCAGGACAAGAAGGGCAGGGACCGTTTTCTGCATTTCAGCTTTTTGCCGCTGAACGAAGAAGACATTCAGGCGATTCAACTGCTGCAAATTTACAGTACATTGCCTTTTCGCCTGAAAGAAGGCCGGCGCGATGCGGTTGCGGCGCTTCTCCTTGAGGTGAACACGCGGCTGCCAATCGGCCATTTCGGCATCAACGAACAGGACGAGCTTCATTATCGCTATGTGTACAGTTTCTCCGCTTCCAAAACGTTCGAGGCCGACGAAATTTTGGAGATTGTCAGCTTGTTCATCTATATGTGCGACATGTTTGCCGACAGTATAGAACAGGTGGCGAGCGGCGAAGCGGACGCGGAACAAGCGGCGCAAGCGCTGCGCTAGCTGCTGTAAGCATCAAACCAGCATCGAAGAGGTTATCCGGAAGTTATGTGCGTTTAACAGAATTTGCAAGTTTTTGGGGGTAGCCGGAAGGCTGCCTCTTTTTGTATACGAAAACCCCCAGTTCGACTGGGGGTTCAGGAAAGCTTATAGCTATGAGTAGTCAATCCTTTGACCTCCATGATAAGATGAGTGCCGGTCTGCCAACCGCACAAAAAAAATTAAAGGAGAGCAAAGGATGGACGACAGCAGTCTAGCACATACGAAATGGAACTGCAAATACCATATTGTGTTTGCACCGAAGTATCGCAGACAAGTGATTTACGGAAAGTTGAAACGGGAAATAGGAAGGATCATTCGTCAGCTGTGTGAGAGAAAAGGGGTAGAAATTCTGGAAGCGGAAGCATGTCTGGACCACATTCATATGCTGGTGAGCATCCCCCCCGAAGTTTAGTGTTTCAGAATTTATGGGCTACCTGAAAGGAAAAAGCTCGCTGATGATCTTCGACCAATTTGCGAATATGAAATACCGATACGGTAGTCGCCAAATTTGGTGCCGTGGGTATTACGTGGATACGGTAGGACGAAAAAAAAATTGATTGAGGAGTACATTCGCAATCAACTCAGTGAAGATAAGAACTACGAGCAACTCACGATGAAAGAACTGATCGACCCGTTTACGGGGGAGTCGGCGAAAAAGGGCAGGTAACGTAGCCCCTTTAGGGGCCAGCCCGTGAAAGTCTCGCGGTTGGCAGACTTTCAGTGCGCCTTTGAGGCGCGTGCTTGTAACATGCCCTTATAGGGCTAATGGAAGCCACCGGCTAAGCCGGTGGTTATGACTTGTTTTTGGCGTGTTCAGAAGTGCGCATCTTCTTGCGAGTGAGAGTCCGGTCGCGGGAGAGGCCGTGGCAAACTTGTAAAAGAGCAGGCTAGTTGAGTGGCTCGCATGCAAGAGCCCAAGGCGCTGCTGCCTGGGAGCGTGAAGAAAGCCAGCAAAAGCAGCAGGTTTGCCGAACAGTTCGCACGCAAGGGCCCAAAGCACATTTGACTAGTAGTCTTTCAAATCAAATAGTATAAGTTGGATGAATAGGGTATAGTTATGCCAAAAAGAGGAATCCCAATATGCATCCGATCAAAAATCCCGTCCGTTTAACTGTGGAAGAACAAGCGAGCTTACGTACTTTCATCTCCAAGGGCAAAGCATCCGCTCGATCCATCAGACGAGCTCAGATCCTGTTGGCAGCCGATGAAAATAGGCCAGGCGGTTCCTTAAAAGAATTGGAGATAGCCGAGCGCATGCAAGTGCACGTCAATACCGTGTATAACGTTCGAAAAGCGTATGCCAAACATGGCTGGGAAGGCGCTATCGGAAGGAAAAAACGAGCGACATCGCCGATCCCTACGAAGGTTACCGGCGAAGTTGAGGCGAAAATCATCGCCCTTAGTTGTAGCGAACCTCCGAGTGGCAGAAGCCGATGGACGCTTACGCTTCTAGCCGACCGAGCGGTGGAACTGAATGTTATCGACAGCATTTCTCACGAGACCGTCAGGCAGGATTTAAAAAAAACGAACTCAAACCTCACCTTCGTAAATGTTGGTGCATCCCTCCTGAACAAAATGCGGCGTTTGTCGCGGCAATGGAGGACGTACTTGATGTCTATCAGTTGCCTTACAATGCTGACTGTCCAGTCATTTGTATGGACGAAAAACCTTATCAATTACTGAATGAAGCTAGAGAACCGATTCCGATGAAACCGACCAAGCTCTTACGGGAAGACAGCGAGTACGTCCGCAACGGGACGTGCAGCATTTTTATCTTCACGGAACCGTTAGCGGGCTGGCGTCATGTCGCGGTACGTGAACAGTGAACTCGAATCGACTGAGCGGAGCAAGTGCGGGAATTGCTTGAGATTCATTATCCGCAGGCGCCGACAATTAAACTGGTGATGGACAATTTGAACACTCACTCCATCGCTTCGCTTTACCAGGCATTCGAGCCTGAAATCGTCCGTCGCTTGGCCAAGCGGTTAGAGATCCATTACACACCGAAACATGGCAGTTGGTTGAATATCGCGGAAATTGAACTTAGCGCGATGTCCAGCCAATGTTTGGGACGACGCATCCCTTCGATCACCGAATTGGCTCACAAACTGTCGGCATGGGAACATGCCCGAAACCAAAACCAAAAGGGCGTGGACTGGCAGTTTACTACCGACGAAGCAAGGATTAAGCTAAAACGCCTTTATCCACAATTTAAGAGTTGAAAGGGTACTAGTGCAGCAGTTCGGATGCAAAGAGATGTGACATAAGACGAAAGAATTCTACTAATTTACACGGCCTAAACCTGCACGTCAGCGATACCGGAAACGGACTTCGCCTTTGGGTAGCAAGAATCCCCCGGATTCATCCGCGGGGATTGTCAAAAAGAGTAGAATCTGTCGTTTCAAGAAAGTGTACAATGTCTTTGAGCACAGCTTCATTTTCTTTCACAAAATCCTCGGAAGAAAGGCTTGAGGATGCTAAATGTGTAAGCTGTACATGAATGAGTATGTTTTTATATGAGAGGATCGAATTAAAGTCTCCTGTATTCCCTTGAACATCTGGCTTGTAATAAAGCAGGTTATTTCCCTGATTAACATCGGTATAAATCCATCCTGTAATCATCTTATACCCATTTTTAACATCTTCGTAAGTTAGAAAATACTGTGTTGAATCCTTGAAATCATTACGTAAAGTTAAATTTTTCTTCTTACCAAAAGACATCTCATCATTAGTTATAATAATGGTTGGATTTTTCAGTGTCGAATCGGTTAGCTTCATTGGAGCACTTGAAAATTGTAATTGGTCTTTTATAGAATTCACTACTTTTACGTATTGATCATAGGAAAGCACATCTTGTGTGTTCTTCTTATCAGTGCTTTTGCTATTGCAGGCAGTTAACGTAAGGACTATTGCTAAAACGATAATGGGATACCGGATTATTCTCATTACAAGCCTCCAGTTTAATGAAGTAACACTAATGAAATGAATTCATCAAATCATTCCATTAGTGTTTACTTATTATAACATCAATACTGGCCTGAGGTGAAATTCAAAACGGATGTGCTGGTATTGGATAAAGGAGACCATCCGCCTTCATTCGAATTTGAAATTGTATTTCCTGTAGCATAAAACGTTCCTGGGGTCGAAAAATACAAATATTCTTTATACTTCGCAGTCCCATTTGAATAGGCACCTGGCAAAGCAGCGTCAATATAACCTGTTTTTCCAGGAGACACGTCAATTTGGTAAAGTATTGTAGAAGTGGAACTGGTAGTATTAGTTGAGGTATACGAACCTCCAAAAGTAACACCTAGCTTTTCAAAATAATTTTGTTTGAGTTCTGCGGTGGCACTAACTTGAGCGGTAACTGCCCACTGTGAAGTAACGGCGGTTGCTTGTGAGTAACTTAGTTTTGCAACACCTCCGGTACCGTTGTAAGCTTGCGTATGACCAACATTATAGTGATAAGCATCTTGAAAACCGTAATCCATTACGTAACTGTTAGGGATATATTCATAATAATAACTGCCATTCCAATAGTTATTCGCACTGACTTCACTATTCGCTGAAGAAAAAATATTAGTCCCGGTAGAAATAATATTAGTCCCGGTAAATGGAGAAACATCCAACACAGTTTTATTTCCAGATGCATCAGTTTTATAGCCTTTGAACGGTGCGATAGGATCTTGGGTTACTTCCCCTCTCGACCAAGTTCCTTTTAATTCTGGTGTCTTATCTTTTGCTGCAAAGGTCGGCACACTTAAACTACATGATAGTACCGAAATGGCGAGAAGTGAACACGCTTTCTTGAACATAGAACTTCCTTTTCTCAAATTAATCCTCTCCTTAAATATAATTATGAGGCATTAAATCGGATTCCCAAATATTGGATTATAGGAATCTTTTAAAACTATATACTATACTGAATTAGAAGTCAATTATTATTTCAATATAATAAAATAATTATAATTTAGAATAAATTGGATTTAAAGGGACAACGTGAAAGTTTTTATGCCTCTTCGCTAAATGATGTTGGTTTGAAAATACAGAATACCGCCGATGCTAGGAATAATCTATGAAAATTCCTGTGCGGAGGTCTGTTGAATGGAAAAGATGCAAGAAGATCTGGATATGTTTCAATTGGCGTTAGATTGAGGAGCCATGGTATGTAAGCTATCGAGAGCTCGATATAAACGTGGAATTGCACTATAGGGCTGATTGAAGAGTTTTGCTGCGATATGTCCGCTGCCTTCATATCGGGAATAGAGCAACATTTTCCGAAAGCGCAAATCACGTTCGATAAATTCCATGTGATGAAAATGGTAGGTGATGCTGCTGATCAAGTTCGCCGCGAAGAACAAAAGGAAGTCGATGAACTCAAAAAGAGTCGCTATGTCTGGTTAAAAAATGAAGATCGTTTAACGCCTGAACAGAAGGAAAAGCTGGTGAAGCTAAAGGATATGAACCTCCTGACAGGAAGGGCATATCGGATTAGACTGGCATTGCAAGAACTATGGACTTACCCTGCCATATTAGCTGACCTGTATTTTGGTAGCTGGTACAGTTGGGTAGTTCGCTCCCAGATCGAACCCATGGCCCAGGTAGCAAAATCGCTAAAACGACACGAAGAAGGTATTTTGCGATGGTTTCAAACCAAGATGACCAATGTCTGTTAGAAGGGCTCAATAGCCTCATTCAGGCCACAAAATGTAAAGCCAGAGGGTTTCGTACGGTTGAGAATTTCATCGCCATGGCCTATGTAACAGTAATAAAATCAAGATTGCAGTACAACCACATTAAAGTAAAAAGAATCGCTTCAGCGTGGAGACACAACCCGCTCATCTCGCCGACTCGATTCCCTTGTCCGCTATGGTTTTGCTCTTGAGCAAACATTTGAAAACCGTGCGGCGTTTGTCGCGGCAGTGGAGGACGTACTTGATGCCTATCAGTTGCCTTACAATGCTGACTGTCCAGTCATTTGTATGGACAAAAAACCTTATCAATTACTGAATGAAGCTAGAGAACCGATTCTGATGAAACCGACCAAGCCCTTACGGGAAGACAGCGAGTACGTCCGCAACGGGACGTGCAGCATTTTTATCTTCACGGAACCGTTAGCGGGCTGGCGTCATGTCGCGGCTACGTGAACAGCGAACTCGAATCGACTGGGCGGAGCAAGTGCGGGAATTGCTTGAGATTCATTATCCGCAGGCGCCGACAATTAAACTGGTGATGGACAATTTGAACACCCACTCCATCGCTTCGCTTTACCAGGCATTCGAGCCTGAAATCGCCCGTCGCTTGGCCAAGCGGTTAGAGATCCATTACACACCGAAACATGGCAGTTGGTTGAATATCGCGGAGATTGAACTTAGCGGGATGACCAGCCAATGTTTGGGACGACGCATCCCTTCGATCTCCGAATTGGCTCACGAACTATCGGCATGGGGACATGCCCGAAACCAAAACCAAAAGGGCGTGGACTGGCAGTTCACTACCGACGAAGCAAGGATTAAGCTAAAACGACTTTATCCACAATTTAAGAATTGATAGGGTACTAGTAACGCGAAGAAAACCAGCAAAAGCGTAGTTTTGTAGAGCAGCTCGCACGCTGGAGCCCAGGGCGCAGCTGCTTGGGAGCGTGAAGAAAACCAGCAAAAGTGCAGTTTTTTGCCGCATGAAATGCTTGCGGCGAGATATTCCTGCACAATCCAGGCTGTTGAGAACCCCCCTTTTTTCCTGGATGCTCATAAAAAGCACCAGAAGTATGAGCTAAATACCCCTCTCAGATCGTTTTAAATCAATTTTTTCTCTTCGAGATGAGTGCCCTCCCATATAAAAATTGATCTGAGAGGAAACCCGTTAGACTTTCTCAACAGCCTGACAATCGCAGGCTTTTCGCCAAAATGAGCCACTTTCGCGTAAAAAGCCTGCACAATCGCAGGCTTTTTCGAAAAACGGGGTGCTTCCTTTGCCTATATCACACAAGCAGGAGCGTATCCAGGATTCATAAAATCATATACTTGTATGGGGCCAACAACCGTCAAATAATGTCCAACAAAAACAGCTACACCAAATGGACAGTTTAGGTATAAATCAATTTTTTCAATACCCTGTTGTTTTAATCCATCCACAGCGGCTTTAACTTCAACTGCATATGAGACTGCCTGCTCCGCACCGCTTATACTCCGCTGACCCACCCCAGATAGAGGAGTCAAATTGATTAGAAGCTCATATTGAACATCCGTTTGTATCAAATGAGCAATAACTGTCTTTTCAATATCGTTACTGACACTGAGTACCACAATAGCACGTTTGCCGCTGGAATTGTTTCCCATCTTTCGTTTTGTATTCACTTCATACGAAGGATCACGTCTCAATGAGGACCATATTTGCCCCCCTTGCGCTACTTCGATCACCGCACCTCTTGCCTGAGAAAATCTACTGCCGATGAGAATTCCTCCAGGCAAGCAAAGACTAGCATACACCCGTACGCATCCTTTCGTAGCAGCTCGATTCTGAGACCAATAATCAGCGGCTTCTCCTAACGCCTTTCCCATAATACTCCATTCGGATGTTGAAGGCAGTTTCCTTGGAGATGCATATACATCGAAATATTCAGTCCAATTCAACTCAATCTGTGGCTGGACTTCATATTGTTGTTTGTCATATCCATGTATATGAAAAATCATTGCTTTAGAACTTGTAGTTCGAGATTCTAGATGCTTCTGCAAGAAATCACGGATTGTCTTATAAACTGTGCTGCTGCTATCAACCTTGCATATGCTCGAATGTCCCTCATCGACAGCAACTACTTCTGCGCCTAAATATAACGGAGTGGAGGATGCGTTCGCTACTACCTGATCACGCTCCCCGCGCAACGCAATCTGTGAGATTTTGTGTCTTAAATTTTCTGGGAGGGCCTCCATCCCGCCTCTATAAGCATACTTGTTCCAGTTCCCTTCAAGCAGGGCAAGTTGTGGATTTTTCCGACGCAATGATTTTATTTGCCTATTGGCCAACCATTTTGGAAATAACTCAGCCAATCCAGATCCATGAAAAGGAACCGATAAGTAAACAGCGCCTTTTACAGTTTTCAGATTGATATCATCAAATGTCTCGTAGCGGTTCACAATATACTGCTGTACCACTAACCCGCCCATACTGTGTGCTACAAATACAATATCCTTCCCAGGCAAATCGACCTGAATATCCGAGTACAATAGTTCTGCCACTGTCTTGAAATCATATTGCTGAGGCTTCAAGCCAGTACGATAGCCATAACTGTAAAATTCCGCTTCTCTTAATACAGGATCTTGTTCCAGTAATTCAATTAGTGTTTGAGATTGGGAATCTTTTCGCCAAGTATCGTAAGGGCTGCCCCCTATGCCATGTACAAAGATAACCGCGAATCGGCTGTCTGTACGTCCGGTTCCTACTTTTATGAGTTGTGCTTTCTCTATACCCATTGTTTCTCCTCAAATTATTCATCTTCTGGCTGCTGTTGATTAATACCATACTGCTCTAAAGCAGTAGCTACTTCAGGGTTTTCCTCGGACAGTTTAATCCCGTATTCCTCTAACAACTTTTTGAGACCTTCGCTATCATGCTTATCATTCTTCTTTTCCGAATACCTGGCGAGGGCATGTAAAAATAATGAGACGTCCTTTTTGATAAGTCTTTCTATCAACTTGAGAGTGGGTTCTTCTGAATATTCAATTTCGGAACTTATATAGTCATTAAGAGCTTCGTGTAAATTCCCCATATCTTCGTGTAGATACCCACGATTTCGATAGAGTATATACTTATTGCCCCTACTCATTTCTATTGCTTTTGTATAGTCAAGTAAAGCGTTGTTGAAATTAACTGTCTTCATCTTTTTGTCAGATAGTCTCCCAATTCCAGTTAAGGCAATGGCACGTTGATTATAATCGTTAAAATAAATCTCAGAATCGACTGTCGCTTCTAAAATTATCTCAATTTGTTTCACTACATCTCTGAAAGCTTGCAGTTTACTGTCTGCAGCAATTCCATCACTCAGGCCGTGTCTAAGAAAAGAAGTTGCAAGAGCGCGATTATAATCCAAAATAAAACGACCACACACCTTCAAACCTTTGTCATAATAATATGCTGCTTTGAGAAAATGATTTTTCTTGAAAAATGTTTCTGCTATTTTAAAATAATGGTGATGGTCTATAGTGGTTTCGCTTTCAACTTTTTGTAGACGGCTATCGTAGTCTTGAAGGGTTTCTTCACTAAGTTCATCATTACCTTTAATATCGCTTATCATTGCCCTCACCAACTGACGTACAACAGCTTCGTTTACCTGCTCTGGGATCAGATTGACCATGCCGTCCTCCGAAATGATGGCGATGACGCACCCTTTTTTATCTGATTTCAACTTTTCAAGATAACGGTGTGCCGAATGAAACCTAGCTCCTCGACTTGCGTCTCCCAGATGCGCTTGCGCCAGTCCATCCAAAATCACACCAATAGCGTGACAAGCGCCCGTTGTGTCAAAATAAATCGCACCGTCAATGGAGGTGAGATGTTTAATGAATGCCGGGCTAATTTCAGTAGGAAGGATCGGGGTAGACTGTTTTCGCAGCTTTTGCAATTCACTTTCCGCGGTTATGTCATCCGTAATTACAACCATAGTTCCGCTTTGTTGCTCAGTTGCCTTCTGAATGATAAGCCGGAGCTTTTCAATCTCCTTTTCAGTGATAGGGCGAATAGCTCCCTTAAATTGAGCTTTCATAGTGCGTTCAAAAAGCTCAGGCGTAAAGCCCCCGGAACCAATTCCCGGATGTTTAAAAGAAATACTGGTTAATTTGCGAGATACAATTTCTAAGTTCATGGTCATTTTGAATATTTTTGCTTCTTCTTCTGCCACAACACGAGCGTCCGTATCTTCCTTCTTCTCCGTTGTGACAAGAAGAAGATCATATCTGGATATTCCCTTAAACTCCACTTTGAACAACAGATTATTCCCAAGCTGGCCCCAATCTATTTCACCCACACCATAGATGGCTGTATCATCGGCAATCAAGTACAAATCTCTCTCGTTGTTCGTAAGCTCAAGTAATTTTCTAATTCGCCGGGCATCTTCTAAATAAATAGGTTGATGATTTTGAAACCTGATTGAATATTTAACAAGCTTGCTATCTTCCAGCATGCTAGTATTGAGGAGCAGCATACATCCAAACGGATTCTCGCCTTCATACGTCCTTGTAGAAATTCCATCAATTTTTTCAAGCAAGTTGTTAATATAATACTGATTTCTTTCCGTTTTTGTTAATTCACTATCCGTACTGGAAACATTGTCTAGATTAACTCTATTTATGATAAAGTCTTGTATTTTTCCGAAAAATAAGCGGGCCATCCGCTGGAGGAACTGACTACTGTCCTCTTTGTACTTGATTTCAATTTCAATATCCTCGTTATCCTTATTAATAAATAACAATTCCTGATCGCTCGAAACTTTATAATAGTCCTTGAAATAATAATCCAGGATCATTCTAAGGAAAGATAACTGTGGTCTTTCAAGATAAATATATCGTGTTACCGAATCTGTATACTCGATTGACAGGATGTATTTAATAGTAGAATGTTTATCATCTATTTCAAGCTCAAAACTGTTGGAGTAGTAAATGTTCCATTCATTTGATTCTTGTCTAGGCGGGTACTCCTCATTCATTTCAATTGCGGCTCGCCCCTCACTGACATTGGACTCAGATAAATGACCTATTGGACGCAAACTGGATTTAAAACTAGCCGTGTCAAGATGAATAAGGAATTGCTTTAAATCTGTATCTGGATCCTCATGGACTAAACCCAGTTTTTTTAAAACCTCCGCTGGGCCGTTTAGTTCTTCTTGAATGATTTCGATTTCTTGACCATCACTTAAAACACTTTTAACTCGAACTGTTTTATTACAATCCTGATTCTCGTCTAAAACGATAGCATAGAGCTTTAAATCTAGCCTATCATCAAGTTTCTGCAAGATCCGTTCCAAATTTTCGTATACTTTCTTATTTATGTATTCAAATACCTCCAAGGAAAACAAGGCCCCTTTCTAAGAGCATCATATCAAATCCTGAAAGAACCATCTCTTTTATTCAAATTGGGTTGTAATATTTACCAAACAATAATACCATAATATGCCGCTTTATTCCTGTTTTTTTATATGAAAAACGGTAAAAACCATTCTAATCTTGTACTGTCGGTTAGTGAGATGAATAATATGAGGTAGAATTTCAAACAAGAAGAGCTTCACTACTATTTACAGTAGCAAAGCTCTTCTTATTGTGGATTTACCATATAGAGGCGAACCGTGGATTAAATCCACAATTCTACGGCGGGTGATGCTTAGGATATTTGGTAAGGGAGCTTGACATCTATAGGTACGTTACCTACAGCGATAATATTACAAAACATTTCATCGCACGCGTGATGATCGGTTAAATGAGTGATGACTTATTTTGATTATGGAAACCAGCCAAGTAACTCGATCGAAAGGAAACATAGTTGACATTTTGAACGTACTTGTTTTGACTAGAGCAGGAATTGAATTCATAAATAGGTTCCTCTTGTAAACCAATATATGTAGGTGTATGCTTTATCTAACAATATAAGAGGAGAGATACCTTTGAGAATAGTGGACATTAACGACTCCAATTTGCAAAGCGAACTACTCATTTACTTCAAAAAAAAATCACTCATCCCAATCCTTGGTTCCGGGTTCTCTAGAGGTGCCAAATCAAAAAATGGAATTGTTCCCAACGGAACAGAAATGATTAATTATATGAGGCAGGAACTAAATGCGGTTTTAGACCCAGAAGATTTCAAAATAGTAAGTTCATATAATTTCAGCAGCTTGTCCGAGGCATACTTTGAAAATATCGAACCAAGCAAAATATACAGTTACCTTAGATCTTGTTTTACTGAAGTACAGCTCGCTGATTCACAAAAGAAATTTCTAAGTCTACACTGGCCTCATATATACACCTTAAATATAGATGATGCTATTGAAAATAATCTTTCGGAAATTGAAGTTATACTCCCTTTTAAAAACATAAACACATTTTATAGTAATATCATAGACGAAAGAACTCATCTATTTAAATTACACGGTGATGCTAAAGAATATATTAAACATAACCACAAATGTGTTTTATCCACTACTTCCTATTTGCAAAGCTTTCAAGAAAATAGAGAGTTACTAAGCAGAATAGGAAGTGATATCAAGTCGAATTGTGTATTTTTCCTTGGATGTAGCCTTGATGATGAGTTAGACTTGTTATACCAATTAAATATTGTTGAAAGTAGCTATGCCCCAGATATTAAAAATACATATTATATAACAAGTGAGGATCTTGAAAACTCCAAGATAAAAACTCAAAAACTAAAAAAATTTGGTGTTGATACAATTATTAAAGTAACTGATTATAAGGATTTCTATAATATCCTTATCAAGATAGGTAATGATGCAAACAAACTGTCTGGTGAAGACACTTCATATTTTGAAAACCCTAAAATTGTTAGAGAAGATAAAGGTTATAATAATAGAGATGTTAACATTGAGTATTTTTACAATTCAAATTACTACTATCGTAATTTAGAATCTGAAAGAGAAATTAGATTACCGTATTATGTTATTGACAGAGACTTATTTAACTCAGAGAAATATTATAAAGATAATTTATCAAATAAAAGTTTAGTTATCATCCAAGGACATAGATTCTCGGGTAAAACAAGCAGTTTGCTTAGATTAGCTGAGAAGCATAGTAATCGAAACATTTACGTAATCCCATCTGGTAATTCAATTAATACCAAATTCATACATTCCTTACTAACTAAACAAGATACAACCATTTTTCTTGATACAGGGGTTATCGACAACACTGGTTGGAGTATTATTAAGCAGAATATTCACACTCTCCAGACTAGAAATATAAAGTTTGTTATTGCAATTGATTCATCCGATGAGTATCTGTACCAGATTGAGCTTCTACTATCAGACGAGGAATTTGCGTCAAAAATAAGTATTAATACCTTGAAAAATACATTTTCCCCCGATGAGACTACAACATTAAATGATAAATTAAGTGACTGTGTTATTCCTGAATTTAAATCACATGCAAGTAAAAACAGTCAAAAAAGAGACAAAAAAAACATGTACTCTCCAACCATTCTAGATAATGTGTACGAAATATTAAATTTACAACATACTGCTACACCGTTAAAAAAAATAGAAGATTTGGAAGTGACTGAACAAAAATTAATGTTATTGATTTTGTTAGCCACAAAATATCGACTCTCTTCAACTGAACTAGAAAAGTATAGACTAGACAAAATTGCATATGAATTTATTAACCAAATCACTCCCATTGCACATTTTTATCAAACTCTAAGTATTGAAAGATCAAATGAAGATAGCTCAGGAATAAAACTAATTTGCAATTCCCGTTCCTGGATCCTACACAGTTTAGGTCAATTCTCTTTACATAAGACAAATCAAGAATTAATTTCAAATGCTTATAAAACTATTGTCAAATTGATTATGTATCATTATCAACAAAATCCCAAAAAGGCACGCGAAGAAGTTGGTAAGTTCATTAAATTTGATGATATAAACGATATCTTTCCGAGAAAAAATAAAGGCTCACTGCAGTTAATACAAAGAATTTATACAAATTTAGAAGATATTTTATCGGAGAATTACCATTTCCCACATCAACGAGCTAAAAGCTTGTCGTGGCTTAACAATCTAGAAGATTTAAAAAAAGCTGTTGACTATGCAACTGTGGCACTTCGAAATATTGAAATAACGCATCATGGAAATTATGAGTCCAACTTTTCATATATGCATGTGTGGTACACACTTGCCACTATCAATACTAAAATTGCTTTGGTGCAAAGCTACAATTCTTTGGCGGCTAACATTGCAGCCCTAGAAACTATATATAAATCTCTTTCATACAAAGAAAACTTGAACTATTTAACAAGTAACATTAAATCTAATGCTTCAATTAATATTAAAGACTTTATTCAAAATTTAGCTTTTCATCAAACACTTGATTTAGAGAGTCGTCATAAATTAAATGAGTTAACAAATATTCTACTACATTCAAAACTGAAAATACTCTCAACTAAATAACCGTTGTTCTATATAGCTAATAACAAAAAGGAGCCTGCCACCTTATTTCAGTGGCAAAGCTCCTTTTCATTTTTGTGGATTTGGCTTATGGAGGTGAACCATCCCGAACCCCCGCCCGAAAAATCGTACCGTCAAGCCTTCCTCGCCCCGGCAATGGAGGGGGCTTCCGAAGGGCCGTAGCGCTTGCCCAGCAAGTAGCCGAAAAGCGAGGCAAGCAGCTGCTGGAAGAGCATGCCCAGCACGACCGGGATCGCGACGGGAGCGGGAAAATAAGTGACGGCCAGCACTGCGCCAGCGCTGATGTTTCTCATGCCGCTGTTAAAAGTCAGCGCAACGACGGTGTCGCGCTTCCAGCGCATCCAGCTGGCGATCAGCCAGCCGAGCACATACCCGAGGGTCGCCAGTGCGAGAACGAATAACGCCATGCCGACCAATTTTACGTTGAAATTCCGCAGGTAAGGTGCGACCACAGCTCCGTTAATGGCGACGACGATGCCCATGCCGATTTTGGAAAAGGGACCTAATTTCGGTCCGAGTTGTTCTTTTATTTTTCCCCGCGTCCATTGATTCAGCAGCATGCCTACTACGGAAGGCAGCACAATCATGAAGAACAGCCCGCGCATCATCGCCCCGATATCCATCTGCACTTTGGCCCCGATCAGGGCGGAAAGCGTATAAGGCACAACGAACGGCGAAAGGATGGTGTCGACGAGAATGATCGACAAGGTTAGAACGGTATTGCCGCGGTAGATGGCGACCCAGACGAAGCTGGTGATGCCGGTAGGTATCGCAGCCGCCAGCAGCAGGCCGGTAATCGTCAGCGTATCCTCGGAGTAGACGACATGACCGAGTCCGAAAACGGCCAAGGGCATAATGACGTGAAGCACGAGCAGCGTTGTCACCAGAGGAAGCGGGTGAACAACGACTTTTACAAATTCCTTGAAGCTGGAGCTGATGCTGCCGGAAAACGTCATAAACGCAAAAATCCACGGTGATAAATATGCATACCCTGACAAATGACCGCCCAAAAGCACGCCGATCAGCAAGCTCGCAGGGGTAATCAGGGGTAAAATTTTCTCCAGTTGTCTATTCAACTGCACTAGCATGAAGCAGGACTTCCTTTCTCAATAGGTCGATTCGTTACAAAAGCTGGGAGTCTGAGCCGGCATGCTTTCCCGCATTCTCCTCCACATATTCAACCCCCCAATCCCCCAGCATCTGAATGACCGGAATCAGTTTTTGGCCGATGGGAGTGAGCGAATATTCGACTTTCGGCGGAACCTGACGGTAAATCTCACGATGGAGCAGCCCGTCGCTTTCGAGATCTCTAAGCGTGTTGGTGAGCATCGACTGGGTAACGTCCGGTATCGCTTTATGAATCTCGCTGAACCGTTTCGGACCATCGTGCAGCAGCCACAGAATAATTACCTTCCATTTTCCGCCGATCAGGCTTTGCGCAGTAAACATCGGGCATTTCAGAAAATTTTCGCCATACTTCGCCAATTCATATTCCTCCAATACTACGGTTTTTGATAGTATCTATTAAAAATAACAGTACTTGTGATTATATTAAGTATCAATTATTCTACTATTGTAGCAAATATTTAACGAGTATACATTCGTTTTTTAGCACGGGGGAGATCCCGGACAAAGGAGGAGTGGCGCAAAATAAATAATGCCTATTTTTTTGCATTAACATGTAACTGATTTGATTACATAACGAATCGAGGCGGATCCAAAATAATGAAAAAGCATATTGCTTCCAGCCTGTTAGCCGGATTATTTCTTATATCTTCTTCCATGCCTGCTTTTGCGGCTAATGCCGCCGGGGATATCAGCATCGTGATCGACGGGCAAAAGGATACATTTGCGGATGCTCCGATTTTGCAAAACGATCAAGTTTTGCTGCCGTTGCGGGCTGTCGTGACGAAACTGGGAGTCCGGGACGATAACGAGCATATTGTCTGGAATGCGGATGATCGAAGCGTCACGCTAAGCAAAGACAAGACGAAAATTCATATCCGCGTGGGCAGTAAGGAAGCGGCTGTAGATGACAAAACGGTCCAACTGCCGGCGGCGCCGATTTTGTCCGAAAGCGGCAAAACGTACGTTCCTGCCGATTTCGTCAAACAAATCCTGGGCAAACAGGTGAAATGGGACGCTTCGGCCCGATCCGTCATCATCGCAACGAGCAATAAGGACAAAGCGGCCGCGGTGCTGAAAAGCTTCGAAACCGGAGATCCGGCGGCCATGGAGAAATGGATCAGCCCGGACACATACATTCAGCATAATCTCGCTTTCCCAAGCGGCAGGGAGACCGTGATCGAGGCCACCAAGCAAATGAAAGGCGCGGGCGTTACGTATGATATCAAAAGAGTGCTCGAAGACGGCGATTATGTGGCCGTTCATGCGGAGGTTAACCTTTTCGGTTCCCAAAAAGCGGTGTTCGACATCTTCAGATTCGAAAACGGCAAGATCGTCGAGCACTGGGACAACCTTCAAGATGTTGGCGCGCCTAACCCGAGCGGCCATACGTTAGTGGACGGAAGCGCCGAGGTCGCCGATCCCGACAAAACTGAGGCGAACAAGGCTTTGATCAGCCAGTTTTACGAGGATGTGTTCATGGGCAAAAATCCGGCGGCATTCCCGACCTACTACAACGGCGACAATTACATCCAGCATAACCCGATGTTTGGGGACGGGGTGTCGACAGTGATGAAGGCGTTCCAGGAAATGGCCAAGCAGGGGGGCGCTTCCGGTTCGTTTAAAGTTCAGAAGCTTATCGGAGAGGGCAATTTTGTTTTGGTTGTAAGCGAAGCAAGCTTTAGCGGTTCGGATACTGCGGTCTATGACCTTTTCCGGTTGGATAACGGTAAAATCGCCGAGCATTGGGACATCATCGAGGCGATTCCGCCGAAGGATCAGTGGAAAAATACGAACGGAAAGTTTTAACGAACGGCTGACTATTTTCTAAATTTGAAGCGAAAGGAACGATGAGTTCATGTCTATTGTAATTACGGGTGCTACAGGTCAACTCGGAGGTCTGGTTGTTCATCATCTTTTGGATAAAAAAGTGCCGGCGAATCAAATCGTCGCGGTCGTCCGCAATGTGGAGAAAGCTTCTGCGCTTGCCGAACTCGGCGTTGAATTGCGTCAAGGAGACTATAACGACCGGGCTTCGCTTGAACGAGCTTTTGCCGGCGCCTCCAAGCTGCTCTTCATTCCGAGCCCCGACGCTCACGATGAAACGCTGCGTATGGCTCAACATACGAATGTAGTCGAAGCGGCTAAAACAGCCAAGGTTGGTCATATTTTATACTACGGCTTTGCCTTTGGCGAACAATCCAACATGGCTCTTGCTCCAATGCATGTGTCAACGGAAAAACTCATTCTCGCGGCAAATATCCCGTACACGTTCCTGCGCAATTCACTCTATACGGACGTGTTCATTACCCCTCAGTCGGTGGGCGCAGCCGTACAGTTCGGAGCATTGGTCACGAATGCGGGCAACGGGAGAGTCAATACGGCGACTCGGAACGATCTTGCCTTGGCCGGTGCCGTGGTTCTTTCGCAGGAAGGTCATGAGAACAAGTCCTATAACCTGACTGCAAGCGAAACGTGGAGCTTCGGCGAGCTTGCGCAGGTGATTTCAGAGGTATCCGGCAAACAGGTTGTCTATCAATCGGTTTCATACGATGAGCAAAAGGCGATTCTGCTGCAAGGCGGGCTTCCGGAGCCTGTAGCTGCCTTGTTCGCGGGGATTTTCCAGGCGGTTGCCGAAGGCGAGACATCCAAAACGTCGGATGACCTGAAGAACCTGATCGGCACGTTGACTCCTCTTAAAGCAATTGTCAAGGAAATTTTACAGGGTTAAAAGCATGCTTCGCGATGGGCCGAGATTTTCCATAAAATCGACCGGATCTGAATGATCTATTTTCAATCTGCGTTCTTCGTGTTATGATGGATAGCAACTGAACAACTGAATCATTGAAAGCAAATCCCTAGGGGCGCCGTAAGGCTGAGACAGAGCGATCTGAACCCTTTGAACCTGAACTGGGTCATACCAGCGGAGGAAAGCGGACTTTCGAATAGATGCGGCATTTGATGTTTTTTTGGAGTGCGGCGCCAGCGATAACCACTTTTCTTCGGAAAAGTGGTTTTTTTGTTTGTATCGGAAAGGAGCCTATCAGCGGATGCCGGGTAACGAGCTTCATGTCATATCGACGGGAAAACAGAATTGGGCCGAGCTGGCTTCCATCGCGTCGCGGATTTGGCCGTACGTGACGGCCATTCACATCAGGGAGAAAGACAAGACGGCTGAAGAAATTTTGCAGGGAATTCGTCAAATCATGGCGGCTGGGGTGCCTTGCTCGCGGATGTACATGAACGGACATCCTTCCTTGGCGGCGGAAGCCCTGCTAGGCGGCATTCATCTGCCGGGCGATTCGCCGCCGCTTCCGTCGGTTCGGGCGACGAGCCCCGCGAGCTCCGGCCGGGCCGGTTTTTCGGTGCACAGCGTCGAAGAAGCGCTGCAAAGAGAGCGGGAAGGGGCGGATTACGTCATGTACGGGCACATTTTCGCGACGAATTCCAAGCCGGGAGCCGCCCCGAGAGGGCTGGAGCAACTGCGCGAAGTTGCGGCGCGCACGGCGGTCCCGGTCATCGCGATCGGCGGCATAACGCCGCAGCGGGTGGAGCCGGCGCTGGCCGCAGGAGCGGCCGGGGTGGCCGTGATGAGCGGTATTTTGGAAGCGGCCGATCCGCTGCGGGCTGTGCAGGCATACGCGAGCAAACTGAAGCGCGAGGAGGAGAGATAAGTGAACATCACTGACAAGTCTGATGTGATTATTGTCGGCGGCGGCGTGATCGGCTGTTCGATTGCCTACGAACTGGCGAAGCGGGGGCAGCGGGTGACGCTGCTGGAGAGAGGCAGGCTGGGTGCGGAAGCTTCCTCCGCCGCAGCGGGGATGCTCGGAGCGCAGTCCGAGATGGAGGATACCGGCCCGCTGTTTCAATGGTCCAGGCAGAGCCGCGGCATGTTCCCGCAGCTGGCGGAAGAACTGAAAGCGGTAACCGGCATCGACATCGGCCTGATCCGCGAGGGGCTGCTGCACGTCGCGCTGACGGAGGAGCAGCGCAGCGGGCTGCGGGCGCGAGCGCAGCTGCAAAAGGCCGCCGGCGAGCGGGCCGAGTGGCTCAGCGCCGCCGATGCCGTCCGGCTGGAGCCGGAACTGAGCCCGGACACGCTCGGGGCGTTATATTTGCCGGACGACGGGCAGGTGGATGCGCCGCATCTCGCGCAAGCGTTGGCGCAAGCAGCTGCGGCGCTCGGCGCGAGGCTGCGGGAGTACGCCCAGACGCTCGGGCTGCTCGTCCACAAGGGCCGGGCGGCCGGCGTCATGACGAGCGACGGGCCGCTGCACGCCGATCAGGTCGTCGTCGCTGCGGGAACTTGGAGCGGACAGCTGCTCTCCGGTATTGGCGTCCGGCTGCCGATGCACCCGGTAAAAGGCGAATGCTTTTCCGTCCTGACGCACAAGCCGCAGCTGGTCAAAACGCTGTTCTCGCACGGCTGCTACATCGTGCCCAAAGCGGGCGGCCGCCTGGTCGTCGGGGCGACCGTACTCCCAGGCAGCTACGACCGCAAAGTATCGCTCCACGGACTGAGCCTGCTGCTGGAGCGGGCGCAGCGCCTGATGCCCGGCATTGGCGAAGCCGAATGGGAGAAGGCGTGGGCGGGGCTGCGGCCGCAGGCAGGGGATGGCCTGCCTTATATCGGCAAGGTGCCGGAATATGAGGGGCTTTTTATCGCGGCGGGACATTACCGGAACGGCATTTTGTTAAGTCCGTTAACCGGCAGGATCATGGCGGATATCGTTTTGGACGAGGAATCCGGGGACGTGGCCGGGTGCCGCGAGTGGCGGGATGCTTTTTGTCCGCGGGCCGCGCATCGGGAAAATAGAAAGGAGCTGAGCGCTATTGAAGCTGCACATTAACGGCCAGGCCGTGGAGGTGCCGGATACGGTAACGACGGTGAGCGGGCTGCTGGAGCATTTTGAATTAACCGGTAAAATGCTCGTCGTGGAGCTGAATCATGCGATCCTTCAAAAGCAGGATCACGACGGAGCCGAAATCGCCGAAGGCAGCAAAATCGAAATCGTTCATTTTGTCGGAGGGGGATAATGACAATGTTAAAAATAGGATCTTATGAATTCACATCGCGATTGCTGCTCGGAACGGGGAAATTTCCCGATTTTCATATTCAAAAACAGGCCGTCGACGTTAGCGGATCGCAGATTTTAACGTTTGCGGTGAGAAGGATGAACATTTTTGAGGCGAGTCAGCCGAACTTTTTGTCGATGCTCGATGTAGAGCAGTTCACGCTGCTGCCGAATACGGCCGGCGCCAAAACCGCGGAGGAAGCGGTTCGCATCGCCAGGCTGGCGAAAGCTTCCGGCCTTTGCGACATGATCAAGGTCGAAGTGATCGGAGACGAGCGGACGCTGCTGCCTGATCCGGTCGAAACGCTGAAAGCGTCGGAAATGCTGCTGGAAGAAGGCTTTATCGTGCTGCCGTACACTTCGGACGACGTGCTGCTGGCCAAACGGCTGCAGGAGTTAGGCGTGCATGCGATTATGCCGGGAGCCTCGCCGATCGGCACAGGGCTGGGCATCGTCAATCCGCTCAACCTGAGCTTCATTATTGAACAAGCGAAAGTGCCGGTCATCGTCGATGCGGGAATCGGTGCGCCTTCGGATGCGGCATTGGCGATGGAGATGGGAGCTGACGGAGTGCTGCTGAATACGGCGGTATCCGGCGCCAAAGACCCGGTAAAGATGGCGCTGGCGATGAAGCTTGCGATAGAAGCGGGACGCGCCGGTTTTGAAGCGGGGCGCATTCCCAAAAAACGTTACGCTTCGGCGAGCAGTCCGATCGAAGGGTTCAGCCGAGTGTGAAATATAAAGGAGGGAATTAACTATGTCCACCATTTATAAGGCGCTTACCATTGCAGGTTCCGACAGCGGAGGCGGGGCGGGCATCCAGGCCGACCTCAAGACGTTTCAGGAGCTGGGCGTATTCGGGATGTCGGCGGTTACGGCCATAACCGCGCAAAACACGCTCGGTGTGCAGGGCGTATACCCGCTGCCCGTAGAAGCCGTGGAACGGCAGCTGTCGTCAATCGGCGATGATTTGCCGCCGGATGCGGTCAAGACGGGGATGCTGTTCAGCAGCGACATTATTCGTGCGGCCGCAGCCGCGATACGGCGGTACGGCTGGAGCCGGGTCGTCGTGGACCCGGTTATGATCGCCAAGGGAGGAGCTTCGCTGCTGCAGCAGGAAGCGATCGACACCATGATCGACAGCCTGCTGCCGCTGGCGGCGGTCGTAACGCCCAACATCCCCGAAGCGGAGGCGCTGAGCGGGGTGAACATCACCGATACGGCTTCGCGCAGAGAAGCCGCAAAGCGCATTCATCAGTACGGCTGCAGGAACGTGATGATCAAAGGCGGCCACGACGCGGAGGATGCGGATTACGCGACGGATCTGTTGTATGACGGCGAGACGTTCACCGAGTTCACGGCGCCGCGCATCGCAACCCGGCACACGCACGGGACGGGCTGTACGTTCGCTTCAGCCGTTGCGGCCGGGTTGGCGCAGGGCTTTGAAGTGCCGGAAGCGGTCCGGCTGGCGAAGCAGTTCATTCAGGCGGCGATTGCCGAGCCGCTTCATATCGGAGGCGGGCACGGCCCGACGAACCATTGGGCTTACGGACGCCGGAAACGGGGTGGCGTATGAAATTAAGCGAAGACCGGCTGCGCGATGCGCTGCGGCTTTATTTGGTTATGGGCAGCGCGAACTGTGCGGGGGCTGACCCGCTTGAAGTGCTGGAAGCCGCCATTGACGGCGGCGTGACGATGTTCCAGTACCGCGAGAAAGGCCTCGGCGCCCTGGAGGGCGCGGCCATGCTCGCGCTGGGCGCAC